>NZ_JAYGHR010000100.1:0-40508 GCF_034932365.1 Limnoraphis robusta BA-68 BA1
TCTATCCATGCTTTAATGATGCTGTTGCGAACAAACCTACCAGTACGGATAGCTTCGTCTAACTTTCTGTACTGGTATTGCGTTCCTTGCAGCTTCATTTCATACACAAGCATAGATTATCGGCATCGAGCCACGATAAACTTATGTTAGCATAAAATAATCCGTCGTGAACGACGGGGCTTTAAACCTGCTTCTCTTGGTAAGCCCCACGTCGAGAGTGTTAAGTGTTAACGTGGGGTGAATGAGTTTGTTAATCTGTTGCGGTTACGTTTTCATAGACTCCTTGATCCCGTTTTACCAGTTTAGTAAATCCGGCGTTGCGATAATCGCTATTAGTCGTCGGAACAGACAACATCGGCGCACTCAAGACACGACGCACAGGCGCATCTTCTGGAGTCTGTCCTAACTCACATTGGGCTAACTGACAGACTTCACCCCAGGTTTTGATTTCCTGGTGAATGCTGTGCATCACTTCGACTTTCCGGTTATTGCTTGGACAGAAATAGTCGTAGATCGGCATGGTACGGTTAAGGATAGGGTAATTGAGGTGAACGATGATTGTATGGGCTACATGATTGTTAATTTTAGCTTGAGTTGTCTGAAATTGGCAGCTTTTGCAATTTGATCAACAAGATTTAACGCACATTTAATCGGAAGATCGGGCATAATACAAAAGCTGAAACTTTCCTTTCACATGACAGCTTTTTCAGTGATCCGTTCAGCACAAGGTAATTGGCTTTTTGAGTAAACGATGAACACCCGCGCAGTGACTTCTAACAACGGACAACCCCAACTAGAGAACGGATCACTGATCACTGAGAACTGTGTTTGGGAGCAATCTACTATTGAGATGAGGATGTTCTAATGAGTGATTTTAAACCAACACCTGACACGAATTTAACGATGGCTCAATTGTTGGAACGCTATCGGATTGGTGATGAAGCGACGCTAAGAACTTGGGCGCAACTGCACGGTTTGAATGGAAATCACGGGATTTATTCTCCGAATGAAGTGGAGTTAATTGATCATGTTCATCATCATTTACACAATTTGGGAATGAGCATTGATGAATACAAAAAGCTCGTGAATCGGCGGCTGCATCGTCCTTCCTATGAGTCGTCTGGGTGGAATTCTGCTGCAAACGCTCAACCGATTTCTCAACCGAATCCATCGGTTTCTAACTCGGTTTATAGTTCTTCTGAGAATCATTCATCTGATCAAACAGAAAAAGTGGTTCAAGAAGCATCAGGAGCGATTGAGATGCTGATGGAACAATATTCAGAAGCCATTGATTACATGGGAGAACAAATCGCTGATCAATTTATTGATGAGTTGGATGTTTCTGTGATGCGACATCTCAGTAGAAAGGTACAACAACGGTTAGCCCTTAATGGTCAAGCTAGGTCGAATCGTTTAATGAAAGCTATTCAAGGAGTGTTTCAATCTAAAAACAAGAGCTTGCTGATGGGTTCTCCTTCGGAAGATTCCAGTTTACACATGGAAAATACTCATCGTTTGGGTTAGGTAAATCTGTCTCAAGGAAGAACTAGGGAGAAGTCTAAACCCATTAAAATGAGTCAGTCGGATAATTTGAAATAAACTCTCAATTGAGAACTTACTCCCTAGTTCTGAGTTTACCCGTTCCGGCTCAACTATTCGGCTCGGAGTGATAATGAATGATTAAGTCTTGGATGGTGATTGCAGGGGTTGCTTTCGCGGTTGCTTTAGGCGGAAATCTCTTTCTTCAATCTGATGATCTACGATGGTTTCAACGGTTACGGCGTCCGAGTTGGTTGGTGTTTGAACGGTTAATCCCTCTGATTTGGACGATAGTTTTTATTGGGTTGGGTTGGTCTGCGGTGATTGTTTGGGAACAAGAACCGGGAACGGTTAGAACTTGGTTATTGATGGGGTTATATTTGTTAGTTGAAGTCGTGACGATGGCTTATACTTCGGTCACGTGTAAAACCAGAAGTCTACAAGTCGGGACGATTATTGGCGGTACAGGGGCGATTTTATGTGTGATGCTAGCCATTAGTATTTTACCGATTTCTCAAGCAGCGACTCTTCTTTTACTTCCCTATATTCTCTGGAGTCCTATCGGAACTTTTGTCACTTGGCGGATGGCTCATCTTAATCCCGCAGATGCGTAAATCGGTTTAAAAGATTCCCGGATCACTGACTTTTTAGGACTAATGGGTTTGGGTTCAAAAAAGTTCAACGGAATAAATAGAGATGTTCCTTGTAATCTTGCTGAACCTGCTACATATTGATGGGTTTCTAGCCAATTTTTATCGGCGAAAGATTGCCGTGTAAAACTTTGATAGAGAATTCCCTGACAAAGTGAACCATCAGGGTTAGACTGTCCGTTTGGTTTGAAGGCATAAAATCGATAAGCCACAGATTCAAAGTTGGGGTAGAGGTAGACGCTCGTTTAATAAAAAATTCAACCGTTTTGTTTGAGGGAATCTGTCTGCTTAATCTTACAATCTTTTTGAGAATTTGTAAATCACTATCTTCAACCTTTACAATTTTGTTAGAAGATTCAACCCAAACCCAGGAAACTCACCCCGATTAAAATAGAGAAAAAACCACCAAGACACTAAGAACACCAAGGGAAAATCTTCGTGTCTTTGTATCTTTGTGGTCAATTTTTCTTGGAAAGTTCATCATTGACTCTGAACTAACGCTTCAACTTGACTGGCTTGATTGGGTAAATCAGCCGTTAACACTTCGGTTCCCGTTTCTGTAATTAAGACGTCATCTTCGATGCGAATTCCTCGCACATCTGCAAATTGTTTTAACTTCTCCCAATTTACTACTTCTTGATATTTTTCCCGATTTTCTTCATCCTGCAAAATCGCCGGAACTTGATAAAAACCCGGTTCTATTGTGACTAACATTCCCGCCTGTAAGGGACGATTTAATCGCAAATATCCTAGCCCGAACCGTTCACTTCTAATTCTTCCTTCTGTGTATCCGGCTAAATCTCCTAAATCTTCCATATCATGGACGTCTAAACCCAATAAATGACCAATTCCATGAGGGAAAAATAAGGCATGAGCATCTTGTTCGACTAAATGGCTGGGTTGACCTTTTAATATGCCTAGATTAACTAATCCTTCCGCAATTTTTAAAGCGGCTAACAGATGAATTTCTCGGTATTCTACCCCCGGTTTCATCTTTTCAATACAAGTATCATGGGCGTCTAAAACGATTTCATAAATATCCCGTTGTGTTGAGGAAAATTTACCGGAAACAGGCCAAGTTCGAGTGATATCGGCCGCCCATCCCATTGCCGTCTCCGCACCGACATCTACTAATAGCAAATCCCCCGTTTGTAGAGGGTTAAAATACTTTTCGTGGTGCAGCACTTGACCGTGAACCGTGACAATGCTATTGTAAGAACACACTGTATTGTGGGAAGTTATGACTTTTTCCATCTCGGCTCTGACCTCCCCTTCGGTTTTCGCTTTGGAAGTGACTGCCATACCTGCTTTGTGAGCTTCAACGGTAATTTGGGCGGCTTGGCGAAGTTCAGTTAACGCCGCTTGATCGTGAGACAAGCGTAACGCAATAATCGCTTTTATCAGTTCTAAATCAATGCCTGTTGCGGTTTTGGGAGGATGAACTGCACGGTTAAGGTGTTGAAACTGTTGGGTTTGAGTGATCGGATCTTGAATTAAAATCGTCGCTGCACCTGCCACCCGAGACGCTAACTCAGCCAGGGGAAACGCCGCATCCGCCCCGATAGATTCTGCGATAGTCTCCCGTTTGGGCATTTCTCCGTGCCAGAGGGCGTAACTGGGGGGCGGCTCATCGATGAACAACTCCATTTTACCTCCCTCCAGGCGAATTACAGCATTTTCTAACGGAAGTCCGGCGAAGTAGAGAAAATGACTGCTAGCGCGAAACGGGTAAGTATTGGCGGGAAAATTACGGGAACGATACCCTCCTGACCAGAGAATAGCCGGAAAATCGATGAATTTTGCCAGTTGTTCTCGCCGGGAACGTAAAGCGTCAGGCAGTTGTTGGGAATTAGTGGGCAGTTGCATTATTTTCAAGGGAGAATTTGAGCGTTTAATTGATCATTTTAATCTACCCAAATCATCAATAGTGTGTTATATTAACTTATCTGAAAATTTGGAAAGTGATAATGTTTAAGGTGTATAAGTACAGGATATACCCAATAGCGATCAACAGATAGCGAAGCGCGAAGAACTTGGGCTGCTGTAGATAGTTTTGGAACTCTTCTCTAAAGTTGTGTCAGCAGACTGATATTGAGACGGGGAAAGGATAAGATGTTTTTAGCAGTACCCGAAAAATTCACTCAAACGAGATTGAGACAGCCGGGAACGACTGAAAACCTATTCTTTAGTTTGCTCTAAAATGCAACATGAACCGCAAAAAAGGGGATGAAAAGTTAGCTGTATTGGTGGCGCTGGGAATTACGCTTGTTCATCCAGTCGGGGTGAGTTTCGCTCAAACTCAGCCGGAAACCGCCACCCTGTTTTCTGATATTCAAGGACATTGGGCGCAGGGATGTATTCAAACCTTGGCGCAACGAAAAATCGTTGGGGGAAACCGTGAAGATGATCGATTTCGCCCGGATGAACCGATGAAACGGGTGGAGTTAGCGATTATTTTTAGTCAAGCGTTTCCTGATGCTGAATCCGTTCGCAAACCCACAAATTTTGCCGATATTCCGACGAATTATTGGGCTTATGATGCGATTCGAGATGCTGATCGGAAAGGCTTTCTTTCGGGCTATATTGCAGGTGCTTTTAATCCGATGGTAACGGTATCACGGGTGCAGGTTTTAACCGCATTAACTCAGGGATTAGGTTATCAACCCCGTTTTTTATCGACTGAACAATTAGAGCGGATTTTTACCGATGCAAATCAAATTCCTGAAGCGTCAAAAAATGCGATCGCTGCGGCGACTGAAAATGGCTTAGTGGTGAATTATCCGAATGTTCAAAAATTAAATCCTAATCAACCCGCCACTCGGGCTGAAGTTGCAACATTTATCTGTCAAGTGATTGTTGATTCTCGCCAAACGCCTTTTGTTCCGACTGAATATATCGCTCGAATTCCAGCAGATGAGTTATCAAAGTTAACGCCTCAACCTATTGTTTTAAACGCCAAAGAAGTCGAAGATAAACCCGAAATTGTTCCAGATAAACCCGAGGAAAATCCACCCACACAGACAACATCTGAACCCTCTGAACCCTCTGCGACTTCTTCTGAAGAAATCCCCCCATCTGAGTCTTTACCGCTTATCCCGGAGATTCCTGAGTCTTTAGAAGCCAGCGCTCGTTTAGAAGATGTCGAAGCGTTATTGTTTTATCAACCGGAAGATCAGCCGTCAACGAACAAAATATTACGTTTACAAATTGTTCGCCGAGGACAGTTAAGATTTAGTGAATCAATTTTATTAGTCGCTCGGGGAAATAATCAGCCTTTTGATGAATTTTTAGGGGTGGAAATTGCCGATATTAATGGAGATAAAGAACCGGAAATTATGCTTGACTTCCGAACAAATAGTTCAAATTCTCCGGTTTACTATTCTCTGATTTATCGTTATAATCCGATTCGAGGTCAATATGTTCCGATTCGTCAAGATTGGGGAAATACTCCTCCAGAACGTTTACAAAATCAGAATAATCCTGAAGGGGTTTAATATTAACTTATACCCCGTTAAACTGAAGCCTGAGTGATATCATGTCCGGTTGAACAGTTATAAATAAACGACAGAGGAGTCAGGAGTCAGGAGTCAGGAGTCAGGAGGAAATCAAGAAGAAGAAAGAGGAGGATTATGAGAAAGTTTTTTATCACTAATTATCCGGACATGATATGATTTTCAAAGCGGGATATTTAAGCTCATCTTCTATCCTAGAATAACGGCTCATCCTCTAATAACTCAACTGTCGAACTGATTAAATAATCTTGAGTTTGAGACAACCGAGAAAGACTTCTAAATCCTTTGAAAATCGGTTCAAGCTGAGATTTTGCATCCTCATAACCCTGTTGTTTCAACTCAGAAATTCTGTCAGCATCAAAGTTGAGCAAACTTTGTAAATCTGAATTGAGTAGTTTTTGCGGGCGAATTTCAATAATCGTTTGATGGGGAAAATCATGGCGGTTCCAAACCCGACCACTTCCCAAGTGTATCACAATTACATGAGTACAACCTCTAGCCGCTAATGCACCCAACGGAACGTTATCAACTAAACCGCCATCAACGTAGTTTTTCCCGTTAACACTTCGACAGGGAAAAGCTAGAGGAATAGCGACACTCGCCAACAGTAAATTATAAACAGTTTCGTGATCTCGGCAATCTTGAATGCACAACCATTCTGCACCCGTTCCCATTTTAGCGCGAATAAAATCGATTAACCAATCATAACCCAAACCGGGTATTTTTAACGAAGGAAATACTGTCACCCAGAGTTCAATTCCTCGCCGCAACTCAACGGGATTAATCGTTTCTCGTACCAGATATTCTATCGGTGTTGGATCGTAAAAAGCGGTTCTATCTTTCAAGATTCCACTTTCAACTAAAAAATGTAACATCCACTCTCGAAAAGTGGGGATAAAAGTTTGGGCGGCGTAACTAAGAAGATGATAAATTTGTTCAGTATTGGCTTTAAGAATTTCAACTTCTCCGAGATTTGTCCAGAGTTCATTTAGCTGTTGAACGGCGTTAGAAAACGGGCGATAAGAGGCTAAAACCGCCCCGTTAAGAGCGCCTACACTGGTTCCAGCGATAATTTTGGGTTGAAAGTTCAATTCGGCTAAATAACGCAGTGCGCCCGCTTGATAAGCGCCTTTTGCACCGCCTCCGGTTAATACTAATCCCCATTGAGAATTGAGAAAATTTTCAATCATTTTATTCAAAAAAATAAAGTTTGTAGTAGCGCTTTAGCGCATTCATTAGAATTGGGCTGAAGCCGTACAACGAACTGACTATTCACCGAATTAAATTAACACAATCATTAGCAATTTCTTCGACAATAGCGGTAACAAATTCTCGCGCATCGGTGGTTTGAGAAATTCGATCTATTTGTTGGCGACAAAGGGCGATCGCACATTTTCCAATTTGTTTCGGTTGGGCGTCTGCGGGTAAAATTGCGAGTTCTAAAGTGGTACCCAAGGTAAATAATAATGGTGTGGTTTGTAGCCGCGAAAAAGTCAGCGATCGCACTTCTAATAACGCCGCAGTTAGTTCTCGATCATCTGCGGGTATTTCTTTACAGGTTTGATTGAGTAAATTTGCGAGTCCAAAAAATTGTTTAGAAGGGGGTTGACTGTGGGCTAGTATTTTATTTACCACAAGGGGACGAAATCTTTTAGTGTCGCCCGTTACTCGTTCATAAATTGCAACGGAACTGCTGAATATTTCCCGTGTTAACAATGCTATTTGTATCGCCCAAGGTAAGTTTGTATAGGTTTGTTCCGCCATCCAAGCGGTAAGAATTCGATCCAAATCTTCCGATGCGGCGATTCTAATTTCTAGCTGATAAATTCGGTTTTCTAATTCATTGAGTCGCTGGTTAATTGCGTTGATTGAGTTTTCTAGATGTTCACTCAGAGATAATATTGCTTGTTTTTGACGGCGAATGGCTTCCCGTGCTTCCAATAATGATTGTTGGGTAACTTTTAGGGCGACTTGGCTAATACTTAGAGAATCGGTTAATTCTAATACCCAATTATACAACGCTTCTTGACCTGCGATCAGGTTGCCATCGAGTAATAGTTGACGTTGGCGATCGCTTCCGGTTAAGCTGTCAAAGAGTTGTCCGAAATATCCTCTACTTTTGCGATAACGAATTAAGTCTTTATTGATGTCTATTCCGTTAACCAAATCGACTAATGCTTTATCGCTAACTAGGGGAATTCGTTGTTGGAGTTGTTGAAGGCGATCGCTTAATTCTGTTTGGGGTTGTCGGTGAGTTGAGAACATTTTAACTCGGTAAATGGGATTAAGTTGGTTAGTCAGTTAGTTGGTTGGTTAACCAGGGATTGAAATCCCTGTCTAATAATTGAAGTCCTCTCAAGAGGACTGGGTTTTTCAATTTGATCATTTCAACCCTTAGTCAGTTTTAACTGACTTTATCTATTAGACGGGGAATTAATTCCCTGGCGGAGTGATTGACTATTTTTTAGAGGACTAGGTTTTTTCGTTTGATCATATCAACCCTTAGTCAGTTTTAACTGACTTCATCTATTAGACAGGGAATTAATTCCCTGGCGGAGTGATTGACTATTTGTTAGAAGAATCAGTTGGTTAGTTGGTTAGTTTGTTAGCCTGTTTGTTAGCCTGTTTGTTGGTTTGTTGGTTTGTTGGTTAACCAGGGATTGAAATCCCTGTCTAATAATTGAAGTCCTCTCAAGAGGACTGAGTTTTTTCGTTTGATCATTTCAACCTTTAGTCAGTTAAAACTGACTTCATCTATTAGACAGGGAATTAATTCCCTGGCGGAGTGATTGACTATTTGTTAGAGGACTGGGTTGTTAAATTTGATCATTTCAACCTTTAGTCAGTTAAAACTGACTTGATCTATTAGACAGGGAATTAATTCCCAGGCGGAGTAATTGACTATTTGTTAGGGGACATTAATTGCTCGTTTCGCTCCTTGTATGACTTTACTTTTTCAATGTTTTTGCTTGCCTCTTGATCGATAAATTTAAGCTCATCAATCAGGCGTTTTTGCTGTTCTTTAGAAAGTTTTTGATCTTTCTGAGCTTGTTTCAAACTGTCTCTATAATTCCCAAGATAAGCATCAAGGTTCTCAAAGAAAGTATCAATTCGTTCTTCAAAGTCTTCTTTAAGATATCGAAAAATCTCCTGCTTGATCTTACCAATACCTGCTTCGAGAGAAGAATTAATTTGAGCAACTAAATCTTTCAAAGAAACAACATAGTAGTCTTCTCGGATATCGGGTTTCTTGTAAGTTTCTTCCTCTTCATAAGGGACTATCCAAACCCAATGCCAAAAATTACGCTTTTTAACTGTTCGCGTACCATGTCCTCCGTCTCGCAGGCGAGTTTGAGATTTCACATCAGGCTGTATTGTTATCAAACTATCATCATAGTCTAACGTAGGTAAGGGTAAATCCAAGTCAATATCGAAGGTTTTTTTCAGGTATTCTTTGGCTTTTTCGAGGATCGGCTTTACTTCTTTTTCTAAAAAGTCTGCCAACTTTTTTCGAGCTTGTTTAACCTCTTTTTCAACGTCTTTACGAACACTTGAGATTTTCTCTTCCGCTCTCTGTCTTGACCAAGCAACCGCTTGTTCAGAAAAATATTGTGCTTCTGTCTCAGTTTTGAATTCAATAACTCCCGATGTTTTATATTCTAGAGCCGATTGGATTAATTGTACGGGAATCCGCTTTGAAAATTTATCGATTCCGATCCTTGCTTTTTTTCTGAAATTCCCCCGTTCATACTCTTCTTCAAGGAAAAAATTCTCTATACTGACTTTAGCCTCCTTTTTTAGTTGTTCAAGAATCCGATTCAAATCGTTCTCAAGTGATGTTCTGATCGAATCAACATCTTTTAATTTATTTCGACATTTTTCAAGACTATGTAAATCGTTTTCGAGCGCACCAATTGCTCGTCTCAAGTTGTCCTCATCTTGTGCGATCGCATTACTGCGAAATACAACATCATTTCGTAATTGTAAGAGACAAGAACCAGTGAGACTAAGCGAAGACTTTATACAGCGAGGTGCTGCACTTTCCATCAGTGCATTAATTGCTTGATCAAGAAAGGGTGTAAATCCTGAATTTTCCCAAAGATCATCTGCTTCTTTTTTTAATTCTTCTACACTTGATGTTTGCAGTTTAGATTCCCATCTGTTACCCAACGCTTCTTGAGCCAGTGATTCTGCTGTGACTAATTTTGTTAATTCAGCGTTGGGATTTTGTTGTAACTCCAATAAAAATTTACTCGCACAAAAAGCTCGAATCGCTGCTATTTCAAACACTTGTTCTGTATCGCTGGACTTACCAAGTTCCAAGTCAGAAGCAACAAACTTTTTAACATCTTCAGTCGTCATATCTCCTTGACGACGTTGATCGACTTTATTGACTAGAACATAAAGGTTTTCTTTTCCGAGTAAATCAATAATCGGCTGAACCTGTTTTTTAACACCTTCTGCGGCTTGGTTATTTAGCTGTGTAAAATCGAGAACAATCAACACAATAGAACTTTTTCGTAATTGATCTTCTACTACATCACTCAGCCGAAGGTTTTCTCCCGCTTCATTGGGTCCCGGAGTATCAACAATCACTAAATTACCAAGTTTTTTGGATTGTTCACCTTCCTGAGAATGCCAAAAAGGTGTTTCAATACGAGGAACATCTGGGAGTTTGAACAGTGGATCGTTTATTGGATCTAAAACGCTACACAGACGAACAATATCATTAAGAACACTGAGGATTTTGTGAATTTCTTTTCGTCCTTTATTTTCAGTTTTTAGCAGCGAAACACCATTACTTTGAATATCCTGTACCAAATCATCTAAGTGGGGATATTGAGCAATTCTTTTTTCAGTTTCTTCCGAACCTAATTCGTTAATTTTTCGCTGCAAACTCTCAAGAGTGTCTTGAAAAATAGATAAAACTTCATCATCTAGCGTGAGAATGGGTTCATTTAAGTTGGCGTTGAAAAAAATCTCTGTGGGTAGTGTCGTCATTGCAGCGTTACGACTGGGAAGCAAATCTTGACCGATAATTGCGTTAATAATTGTAGATTTACCTGCTTTCATCGGCGCAACAATTGCCATTCTTAACTCCAAGTTCTCAACCTTTCGAGTCTCGTTTTCAACTTGCTTTTGAAAATCTCCGTATTTTTGACCGAAATCTTCTGAACTCAAAGCAAAATTAGCTCGACCCATTAATTGACTGACTTCTTTTAACAGATCAATCACATCCTGTTGCAGATCTTGAACACTGGGTTTAAATTCGGTCCCATTCATAACGTTAAATCCCTCGAAGGTGAATAAAGGCTTCTCCCGAGAATTTTCTCTAGGCGTTGGCTCTGTTTGTAACGGAAAACTGTTCAACAGAACTTTGAAGGCTTTATATTCAAGAATAAGCGATTAAAACTTAGATATCAATGTGGGAATTACTGAACTTTCAGAACTTTCTATGAATCAAAATGAACCTCGATCTCCGTAGAAACACTGATTCTATGAAAGTCGTTTGTTCAGCAAAACCTATTGCGTTGTATTGTCTACAGTTTCTGAAACTGTTGTAAGATTAGAGAATAGGCGGGTATAGCGAGTAGGAGAAACCCTCAATGACTCAAGAGATTAATCTAGACGAACAGATGATTGATCGCGTTGTCGAAATGGCTTGGGAAGATCGAACTCCTTTTGAGGCGATAGAAATCCAATTTGGTTTAAAAGAAAAAGATGTGATTGCGTTAATGCGACGAGAAATGAAACCCTCTAGCTTTAGGATGTGGCGTAAACGAGTCAGTGGACGCAACACTAAACATTTACAAAAACGCGACTTTGACAAAGGTCGGTTTAAGTCAGCAAATCAAAAAACATAATAACAGGAAATCGGGAAATAAATTTCAGGTGTTGATGTAGGGGCGGGTTCTGTAAAAATGTATGTTTTCCTAGAGATAACTGAGATCAACCCGCCCCGATGTCTGGTGTTGGTGTAGCGACGGGAACAAAATAGATTGATTCATCTGACAGACAACCTGAATGAACCCGCCCCGACTTAACCCTTAACTGATCACTGATGCCGGAGTAACTGTCAAGTTTCAGGGGGCGGGTTTATTAAGTTATTGATCACAGACAGACATCAAGGCTGAACCCGCCCCTACAAGGCTGTTTCCTATTAACTGTAAAAAAAGCACCCTGAATATTTGGGTGCAATTTTATTGGGAATGAAATTTAAGGGAATTAGGCTTCTAAAGTGAGATACTCAGGGGTAGACAGGGAGAGAGAACGACATCGATTTTGGTAATTTTGCATAAACTCATCGAGAGTCCGTCGCAAATCTTCCCGTCCGTGAAACTGTTCCAGCCGATTTAACTCTCGGCCGTTGTCGAATAAAATCAGGGTGGGTAGAGTCTGGAGGCGATAGGTACTGGCTAGTTTGAGACTTTGATCAGCATTGACACCAACGACTTTCACCTGATCTTGCCAGTTAGCTTGAAATTGGTGCAACTGAGGAACAATCAGCCGACACAACCCGCACCAGGGCGCCCAAAAATGAACGAGAACCGGGACAGAGGCACCCAAGACCTCTTTAGCAAAATTTTGCTCACGAATTGAAAGCAGCATAATTTGGAAGTTTTTTATTAATGGACGTTTAATATCACTGGGATCATGCTACCAGGCTATGTTACTTGTGGCACCAATCAAAAGAGGATGAACTTGCCACAAGAGAATGATGAAAACAGCAACACCCAGATAAGACCAACGGACAAACTCTTGCCACTCCAAAGTTTGACGACCCTGAACAATTGCCAAAAAGGGTATCACAGAAGTGCGATCCCGAACAGCATCAAATGCTTCACCATAACGCGCTCTTAAGCGTCTGTCGCCGTGCCAAACCGCAAATAGGTGATGAGCTACCAAACCGATAGAAGTGACCAGCGTGAAGCTTGTACCGAGCCAGAGCGTATGAGCGATGCACCAAATCACCTGTCCAACCATCTGAGGATGACGGGTAATGCGAATGATCCCCGTTTCGTAGAGATGAACTTGGGGTTTTTCAATGGCTGCGATTTCGAGCAGGTTAAACGTGGCAGGATAGAGAAACACAAACGAGAATGCAGAGAGTCCCCAGACAAGCGGAATCACAAAAGGATACTGTTGAACTTGCCACAGTTGTACCCCGTCATAACGATGATTGAAAAAGTAAATAACCAGCACAACCGCCAGAGGTAAACTAACCAAAGCAAACAAAATCCGATAGAGTCGAGCGCCGATTTTTGTTTCACCCCAAGGACGCAAAGCCGCTAAACCACTATGAGCGACAGCAAAGCCCAAGAGCAACCCCAACATCACAAAATGGCTGGGTATTAGCCATTTATCCACCATTGTCACCTCTTCAGTCGATAATAAAGTTAACTTCAATACAAATCATCCCGCAGTATGCTGAAAGAACTTGATCCCCTCCTATTTTGTCTTAAAGCTCCTCTGGCTTGTTGAGGTGAAGTCTTATGTCAGATGTTCCATTCACACTAGACCAATTACGCATTATCAAAGCCATCGCGGCTGAGGGAAGCTTCAAGCGGGCGGCTGATAGCTTGTATGTCTCCCAACCGGCTATCAGTCTTCAGGTGCAGAACTTAGAACGACAGTTAGATGTGCCGTTGTTTGATCGGGCTGGACGTCGCGCTCAACTCACTGAAGCGGGTCATCTCCTCCTGACTTACGGAGAGAAAGTTCTCTCACTGTGTCAGGAAACCTGCCAAGCCATTGAAGATCTCAGAAATCTCAAGGGAGGTACGTTGATTGTCGGCGCTTCTCAAACTACAGGGACTTATCTACTTCCCCGGATGATCGGATTATTTCGGCAGAAATATCCCGATGTTGCGGTGCAGTTACACGTTCATTCGACTCGCCGTACCGCTTGGAGTGTCGTTAATGGACAACTGGATTTAGCGATTGTGGGGGGAGAAGTTTCGGCAGAACTCGCGCAATCTCTGGAAATTGTCCCTTATGCTCAAGATGAACTGGCTTTAGTTGTTCCGATTTCTCATCCTTTTGCTGAACGGGAAACGATTGCTCAAGAAGATTTATATCAGCTTCAGTTCATCAGTCTAGACCATCAATCCACTATTCGTCGTGTGATTGATCAAGTTCTCTCTCGCACGGGAATTGATACGACTCGTTTGAAAATCGAGATGGAGTTAAGTTCAATTGAAGCCATTAAAAATGCAGTTCAGTCTGGCTTAGGTGTGGCGTTTATTTCGACCTCAGCGATTGAAAAGGAACTCAACATGGGGCTGATGCGAACACTGAAGATTGAGCGAGTGATCATTACCCGAGTTCTCACGGCGATTTCTAATCCCCATCGCTATCAATCGAAAGCCGCAGAAGCTTTTGTCAATGAGATTTTACCTGGGTTTTCTACTCCCGGTTTAGGTAAATACAGTTTAGGTTATCAAAAACCGGAAGGGGTAGACATATTACCCAATCGCTCTATCATGCAGTCGGAGTTGAGTGAAGAAACAGTCTAGGTTGACTGTAGTCCTGATTACTGTTCCTATTCACAAAGGCTTACAAGCTATTGGCATGAAATTGAAAAAAATCAACTCCAAACGTGAACTTGCAGTGGTTCGTTTCTCATTGTACATGAGCAGTAATTTGGGTATTGTTGAATTTGAAGATTAAACCATTAGCTCTAAAAAATTATGTCAGATGTTCCGTTCACCTTAGATCAATTACGCATTCTGAAAGCGATCGCGGCTGAGGGAAGCTTTAAGCGGGCGGCTGATAGTTTGTATGTTTCTCAACCTGCTATCAGTTTGCAAATTCAAAACCTAGAACGTCAATTAGATGTACCTCTTTTTGATCGCGGGGGACGTCGGGCAAAATTAACCGAAGCTGGACATCTCCTTCTCAGTTATGGTGAAAAAATCCTCAGTTTGTGCCAAGAAACTTGTCGGGCCATTGAAGATCTGCAAAACTTACAAGGGGGGACGCTCATTGTTGGGGCGTCTCAAACGACGGGAACTTACCTTCTACCCCGAATGATTGGACTGTTTCGTAAACAATATCCCGATGTGGCGGTGCAGTTACACGTTCATTCGACTCGACGCACGGCTTGGAGTGTTGCTAATGGTCAAATTGATTTGGCAATTATTGGGGGCGAGGTACCAACAGAACTTCATGATTCTTTGATGATTCAGCCCTATATTGAAGATGAACTGGCTTTGATTTTACCTGTTTTTCATCGGTTTTCTAAACAAGAAACGATTTACAAAGAAGATCTTTACAAGTTGCAGTTTATTGCCCTAGACTCTCAATCAACGATTCGGAAAGTGATTGATCAAGTTCTAACTCGCTCTAATATTGATCCCCGTCGTCTGCAAGTTGAGATGGAACTTAACTCTATAGAAGCGATTAAAAATACGGTTCAGGCTGGCTTGGGTGCGGCGTTTGTCTCGACGTCTGCGATTGAAAAGGAATTGCAAATGGGGGTTCTTCATCAAGCTAAAATAGAAGATGTGGTTGTTCGACGAATGCTTTCGGTTATTATCAATCCTAATCGCTATCAATCGAAGGCAGCAGAAGCTTTTATTCGAGATATTTTACCTCGGTTTTCAACTCATGACTTGAATTTCACCCCAAAAGAATCGGTCTCGACAGAGTAAATATCCCAAGGACTCTTACAACATTTTAGACATCGGTAAAGTTAAATTTTTCTTAAAAATGATTGAGAAATGGATACTCCAAACGCTCCTCAAAACCATGATTTCCAAGCTTCCATCGTAAAATGTCAGGTTAACATGGAGATGAAATTGTAGATGTTACTGTTAAAAGTGACAATGAGCGATGCTCAAAAAGCATCATTACCTCTATGAAAATTCATTGTACTCGTCCAGGTTGTCCCCGTCCCGAAAATATTTTTGCTGACCTTGATGAGAAGACTACTCTCAAAACTGTACAACAAAAATATTGTACAACTTGCGGAATGCCTTTGATTTTAGATGGTCGCTATCTCCCTCAATCCTTACTCGGTAAAGGTGGATTTGGAGCCGCTTTTTTAGCCTATGATCGCCGTTCTCCCGCCTTAAGAAGCTGTGTCGTTAAACAATTTCAACCTCCAAGTGATTTTACTCCCCCTCAACTCGAATTAGCACAGCAACTCTTTGAACGAGAAGCGATTGTTTTGGATCGTTTGGGTAATCAACATCCGCAAATTCCGAATCTTCTTGCCTATTTTCCCCTAGAAGCCCCGATTTGGCAATCCTTAAAATCTCAGCAATTTTTCTATATTGTTCAAGACTATATCAAGGGTCAAGATTTAGAAGCTGAACTGGTCAATAAAGGTTCATTTTCTGAGGAAAATGTGCGAGAAATTTTACAAGAAATTTTGAACGTTCTGCAATTTATTCACGAACAAGATGTCATTCATCGAGATATTAAACCTTCTAATATTATCCGCGATTTCAATGGTCGTCTTTATTTAATCGATTTTGGTGCGGTTAAACAAGTGACTCAGCAAGCTAATAATTTGGGGAAATCGACTGGAATTTATTCGATGGGATATGCTCCCCCCGAACAGATGCGGGGTCATAATGTTTTCCCTTCAACGGATTTATATGCTTTGGCGGTGACTTGTATTGTACTGTTAACGGGAAAAGACCCTCAAGAACTTTATGATAGTCATAATGATCGCTGGAATTGGAAAAATCAGGTTCAAGTTTCTGACTCTCTTGCGGATATTTTAGATCGAATGTTACAATCTACGCCAAGCGATCGCTATGCTTCGGCTGAACAAGTTCTCAAAGCGTTAAATCCTTCACTAACAACAACTTCCGTTTCTTCTATTCCTCAAACACCGCCCATTCAACCCTCAACTCAACTTCAATCTACGGCTTCTCCCCCTAAGTTTTCAACGATAAAATTGCTAACAGGAGCGGCTTTTACAGGATTTGAAATCGCTTTGTTACGAATTGCGGTGAATGGTTTATTAGGTGGCTCACTTCATCTTCTGGTTTTAATTCTTGGCGGTACATTTTCCGGATTGATTTTTGCTCAATATCGCCGTTGGATCGAAACAAAAGAGAAAATTATTTTAGCAGTCATCTCACTAGCATTGGTTCTATTTATTCCCACGCTTGGAAAAGGTATTCCCTTATCAGCTATCATTATTTTTCCTACGTTAACTGCTTTCGCTTGTGTCGCTGTTACTGCTTTATTTCGGTTAATATATCTGATTCTTTATCGTTTCTTCTAACTCTAACTCCCGAAAATACTATTTTGGTGATGATCTTATGTCTCAGAAAAATGAAACCGCTATTTTAATTCTAGCTTTATTAATTACAGGAGGTTTACTGGGTGCGGGTTATTGGGTATTCCTTCGACCTCAATCTCCTTCGGAAAACCTCAGTCCTTCTCCAAATTCTGTTGATAATTCCTCTCAAAATTCTACCTCTAGTCAATCCGTTCAGAATTTAATCAGTCAGGGTGAACGAAGTTTGATGACTAATTCTTCCCCAGAAAAACAAGCGGGATTAACAGCTTTTTCGAGTGGAAAATATGATGATGCGATTGCACAGTTAGAAGCCTCACTTCAAAAAAATTATAACGATCCAGAAACATTAATTTATTTGAATAATGCTCGGATTGGTAATGAAAAAGCGCATACAATTGCAGTAGCGGTTCCCATCGAAAATGTAGAGAATGTTGCTCAAGAGATTTTGCGAGGTGTCGCTCAAGTCCAAAATAAAGTTAATCAAACAGGAGGAATCAATGGAGTTCCTCTCAAGGTGATTATAGCCGATGATAAAAACAACTCAGAAACCGCTCAAAAAATAGCTGAAAAATTGGTTCAAAATAATGATATTCTAGGCGTTGTAGGTCACTTTTCGAGTGGTGTTACTTTAGCAACAGCACCAATTTATGAACAGGGTAAATTGGTTTTGATCTCGCCAACGAGTACCTCGGTTCGCCTGTCAACGGCTGGAGATTATCTATTTCGTACCGTACCCAGTGATCGCTTTGCAGGAAATCGATTAGCTCAATATTTGCGACAAAAACTTAACCGTCAAAAAGCAGTGGTTTTTGATAACAGTCAGAGTGAATATAGTCAGTCATTGAAAGAAGAATTTACAACAGCTCTTTATGGCGATGGCGGAGAAGTTCTGGATGTATTTGACCTCTCTGATTCTAACTTTAATGCGTTCAAAAGTATAGATGCAGCTTCTCAACAGGGAGTAGAAGTCATTGTACTCTTTCCTGATTCTGCTACCGTGGAAAAAGCATTACAAGTCGTGCGAGTCAACCGTAAACAACTGCCAATTTTAGCGGGAGATGCTCTTTATCAACTTGACACCTTGAAAGTTGGAGGCGATAGTGAAGGGGTAATCGTTGCAGTAGCTTGGCATATTCTTGCTAATCCCGATTCGGCTTTTAGACAAGAAGCGACTCAGCTTTGGAGAGGCGATGTCAACTGGCGGACAGCAATGGCTTATGATGCGACACAAGCGTTAATTGTGGCTATCCAACAGCAACCGGACCGTACAGGAGTAAAACTTGCGCTGTCGGAGTCAGGGTTCTCCGCAGAAGGCGCAACGGGTACGATCAAGTTCTTGCCTTCTGGCGATCGCAATCAAGCGGTACAATTAATCCAGGTGCAACCCGGAACTCGTTCAGGAGTTGGCTACGATTTTGTACCTCTGCCTTGAGGGATTGAGAAAATTCTTCGCTCAGGGGGTTGACAAAACAAGAAAATCATATAACAATAGAACATTGTGCAATTGAATAAAGCGGAACTGGCGGAATTGGTAGACGCGCTAGATTCAGGTTCTAGTGTTCGCAAGGACTTCCGGGTTCAAGTCCCGGGTTCCGCATTTAACTGTATTTTTTGTTCTGAGTCAGAAAATTGCTGATATGTTAAGCAGTGTTCAAAATCCTTTGATCAAAGCGCTTCGTCAATTGCAGCGAACAAAGGGACGACGAGAGCAACAATTATTTTTGTTAGAAGGAACGCATTTAATCGAAGAAGCGGTAGCGACGCAATATCCCCTAGAAACGGTTTGTTATACTCCCCAATGGCAAGATCGCTATCCTCTTCTATTGGAGAGTGTTTGTAAAATAGCAACTCGCATCGAACAAGTCAACGAACGAGTCTTACAAGCGATCGCCACAACTGTTAACCCTGATGGGATTATTGCCAGCGCTCCTCGCCTTCAACCCCGTTCTGTAGGGATTCAGCAGATTGGACTCGCACTAGAAACAGTACAAGATCCGGGTAATTTGGGAACAATGATTCGCACGGCGGCGGCGGCGGGAGCAGATGGGTTGTGGTTGAGTGATGATAGTGTTGATCTCGATCATCCGAAGGTGTTACGAGCCTCAGCAGGTGCCTGGTTTCGACTACCGATGGCAGTTTGTTCAGATTTAAGCACTCAACTGTCTAGCGCTCAACAACAGGGCGTTCAGATCGTCGCGACTTTACCCGATGCAGATTTAAGCTACTGGGAACTCGACTTTCAACAACCCACTTTGATTGTACTGGGAAACGAAGGCGCAGGTTTATCAGAAGCTTTGATTGCACAGGCGGATCAGCACGTTCAAATTCCTTTATCTCGAGGAGTCGAATCATTAAACGTGGGGATTTGTGCGGCTTTGATGTTGTACGAAGCTCAACGACAGCACAACAACCGAACTTGAGATCCGCTTGTTGTTAAGAATCTGGGGATTGAGGAGATTTGTTTTGCAAATACTGATCAATATCTGCGATCGCATCCTCTAATGCAGACAGATCAATGGGTTCAGACGGTTGAGGTTGAGCTTTTTTCAACTTCTCTAAACGGGAGACAGGCGGGGGAGCGGGAGGTTCAGGAACAGGCTCTTTAAAGGCTTCTAGCAGTTGTTGTTCCAGCGAGTTCAAAAAGTTCTCAGCCGCATGACGGCGTAAATCTCGCTGCTTTTTCTCATCCATAATGGGGTGACTCCTATTCAACAAGGGTTAATTGACTGTGAGCTTAGGGATAACAATGTACAACTCAACCGAAAATTAGAGTTGAATGTACGCCTGTCAATGGTACGATGACATGAGCCATCAGATTTCAGCTTCACCTGGGTTAAGGTATCCCCATACACTAACACTTACACCCCATTGATGATAGACGAACCATGCCGCCATTTTGTGCAGTTTGACACATCAAAACTCTCAACTCTTTCAAGATGTCGCTAGAATTAACTTCCCTTTTTTACAAGCTTGAACGCCACTTTTCCGCATCCAGACCTTGTATTCTCAGTTTCTAGCTTTTAGAGAATTTGAGATAAGAATTTTTTCGTGCGTTCCTCTTTCGGATTGCTGAAAAAGGCTTCAGGAGTTCCTTCTTCAACCAACACCCCATCTGACATTAACACAACTCGATCGGCAACTTCCCGCGCAAACCCAACTTCATGGGTGACACAAACCATCGTCATTCCCTCACTCGCTAGGGTTCGCATGACATCCAAAACTTCTCGCACCATTTCCGGATCTAAAGCGGATGTCGGTTCATCAAATAACATAATTTTCGGCTGCATCGCTAACGCTCGTGCGATCGCCACCCGTTGCTGTTGACCGCCTGATAACTGTCCGGGAAACTTTTTCGCCTGTTCTAGAATACCTACCCGTTCTAATAATTGTAAAGCAACTTCTTCGGCTTTTGCTTTCGGCCAGCGACGCACCCAGATCGGTGCAAGGGTGACATTTTGTAAAATACTCAGATGGGGAAATAAGTTAAACTGTTGAAACACCATCCCCACTTCTCGACGAATTTCTTCTATATTTTTCAAGTCGTGGGAGAGACTAATTCCATCGATGATAATACTTCCCTGCTGAAATTCTTCGAGGGCGTTAAACGTGCGAATAAAGGTTGATTTCCCTGAACCACTTGGCCCCATGATCACGACGACTTCCCCCCGTTTAACGGTGAGACTGACTCCTCGTAACGCATGAAAATGGTTTCCATACCATTTGTGAACGTCTGTTGCTACGATGGCGACTTCATCAAGGGAGGATGGAGTAGAAGTTGTGTTTGTATAGGTTTTTGTCATGTCTAGTTTGGTTGATTTTTCAGAGTTGACGTTCAGTTGTTAATATTATCAAGGGTCTGTCCTGATCGGTCACAAACGACGAACAACCGCGTTGATCAAAATCTTTTTAACATTTTGGATAGTCAAATTAGGTTCTGCTTTCTCCTTTTAATTGTATGCGCTTTTTTGTCTTTTCTGTCTAACGGATCACTCAGCCGGATCGATCATCTCAAACGGGGAAAGAGAATCAGAAGCCACAAGATATAATATCACTGTAGCCGAGTCGATGAACAGTCAACAGTCACCCTTCGGGTTCACTGGTCACTGGTTACTGTTAACTGTTCACTGTCTAAACCCGCCCCTACATTTAATACTGATAACTGATAACTGTATAACTGTAAACTGTAAAAACCAGCCCCTACGAAGAGGATTATTGATGAGTCGGATATCATATAAATTCCCGTCTGTTTAGGTAAAAGAGAAGCTCATTCGTTTTTATAAGCTCCTCTTTTATGCAAGTTTATTTTCTTAGATAAAATCTAAGAAGCGTATTTATCTACAAAGCTTTGTAAGCCGGAGTTATAGCCTTCTCCTACGGCTTGAAATCTCCACTCTCCATCTTTTTTATAAAGCCTCCCAAACTCAATCGCAGTCTCTCTGGAAAAATCTTCTTCTAGTTCATATTTGGCAATTTCTTGTTGGGTAGTTTCATCGTAAATTCTGATAAAAGAATTGCGAACTTGTCCAAAGTTTTGACGTCGGGTGTCGGCTTCGTGTATCGTCACAATAAAGATGATTTCTTGAACCGCAGCTTCGACTTTTGTTAAATCAATTTGAACGGTTTCGTCATCGCCTGCGCCCTCTCCTGTTCGACTATCTCCGAGATGTTTGACTGAACCATCGGGGGACTCTAAGTTATTGTAGAAGACAAAGTATTTTTCGTTGGGAATTTTCCCATTTCCTCCTAACATAAAGACGGAAGTATCCAAGTCAAAGGCTGCACCTGTGTCGGTGGCGTTTGTATCCCATCCTAAACCAATCCCGGCTGTTTTTAATCCGGGCGCTTCTTTGGAGAGATTGATTCTTTCACCCTTGCTTAAATTAATCGCCATAATTGGATGTTAACTCTACTTGTTCATATTGTGACATATTGAATGACTTAATAGAGCAATTATTAATTTTTCTAATCAGATTTTTGACTGAAATAGGTTTTGAATAATCAACAGAAGTATCACAGGTTGGATTCCTCCAATATATTGAATTAATTTGATTTCATAAAATTCACTCCATTGTAGGATGTGTTACCTGGAACTAACCCATCCTACTGTTTAAAAATTGATGCGTTACGCGATCGCAATAACGTATTTTACGTTTAATGTTCAAGCCACGCTTTCATTTTTCCGGGGTTTAATAAACCGTGCGGATCGACTTGTTTTTTAAACTCTAATTGTTCAATATTAATCGTTTTCATTCCCCCATCTTCTAAAATATAGGTGTGAGGATTAAAAATCAAAATTCCTTTTTCTTCGTGATAGCGAATAATCTCATTTAACCGTTCTTCTGTTGTAAACCGAACCACTTGTAATGCAGCCGGAAGCATTTGTCCTTGAGTTCTTAAATACTCTAAATGCAGCATCACTTCATCCCCAAAATGATGATAACAATGTTCGATGAGTTTTAACTCAGGATCGAAGGGAAATAACGCCTGTAAATAGCTTAAAGACGGGTCCGCACTACGAGCGTGTAATGTGGTATGATTCCAAGTATATTCGATAACGGTTGTGCCTTTATTGGCTTCTTGGGCTGATTTTTGATAGCAGATTTCACCGTTAAATTCTCTTACTAAATCTAGAAAGGCTTCTAAACTGGGTTCAGCAACGATTAATAATGCACAATGTTTTCCTTGAGGAATTTCTTCTCGAAAGGCTGCAAAATAAGAGGGAATGGGAGACGCACAAATACAGATTAATTTTTTGATAATTCCATCCGAATATCCTAACGCTTGACCAAAACGTGCCGAGTTCATAAAATCATCAAAAATCACAATGAATTCAGCCCAAGGATAAGCAGGGGCGAGGGGAATTTCTAAGGCGGTAATAATCCCATTGGTGCCATAAGCATGATTAACTTTTTGTACATCATCCCCTCTTAATTCTAGCACACGGGGTTCATTTTCCATCGTAACAACCCGCACCGCTTGCAGATTTCCGCGATCGCGTAATTGTCCATAATTAATCGAACCAATTCCACCACTTCCACCCCCAATAAACCCGCCTATTGTTGCGGTTCGATAAGTTGAAGGAACCATGCGTAATTCCCAACCTTGTTCACGGGCTTGTTTATCAAAGGCGGCTAATTTTACTCCCGGTTCAACGGAAGCTAACCCCGGTTTTATCCAGTTAATTTGATTCATTTTGGATAAGTCTAAAACAATTCCGCCTTCTAGGGGAATACATTGCCCATAATTTCCTGTTCCCGCCCCTCGAACCGTGAGGGGAATTTGGTATTGAACGCAAATTTTAGCGACTTTTAAGACTTCGGTTTCGTTGAGGGGACGAACAACTAAATCAGCGATTTTATCCTGTAATAAGGGCTGTAAAATCGGGCTAAAGTGATAATAATCTTGGGAGAGTTTAGTCAGTTGGTTGCGATCGCGAATGATCTCTAGTCCCGAGAGTTCGTTACAAATTCCATCCCAGTTAATCGTTTGATTGGTTGGACTCATTGTATTTTGTCTAAAATTTTAATTCTTTGAAAAAATCATTGAGGGTAAAAACCCCCATTAAACAGATTACTGCAACAACGCGATCGCTCGTTTAACACTCTCTGGAAAAATCACGACTAAACTACCTTCTGAAGCTTCTGCTAAAGCGGCTTGAATGGCTTCCGTTTCATCCAAAATTTCCTCATATTTAAACTGAGGTTTTTCTTGGCAAATTCCCTCCCGAATTAAACGGGCTGCTTCTCCGCGAGGGCGATCGCGGGTATCATCATCTTCTTTGATAATCACCCAATCAAACATCTGGGTAGCTAACCGTCCTAATTCTTTTAAATCTTGATCACGGCGATTGCCAGGACCTCCAATCACCCCAATTCGTTCACCCTCTGACCACTGACGAATAAATTCACCAATCGCTTGATAACCCGCCGGATTGTGAGCATAATCAATTAAAACATGAAACTTGCCCAATTCAATCAAATTCATCCGCCCAGGAGTTTGGTCTAAAGAGACTTGAAACGTTCGTAATCCTGTACTAATATTTTCAACACTCACCCCCTGAACATAAGCCGCCAAACTCGCCGCTAACACATTGGAAATCATAAAAGAAACCAAACCCCGCAAAGTTGAAGGAACATTCACCATTTGTTCAACTTGGATGGTATCTTGTCCGTTGCAAAACGTTAGAAAACCCCCGTCATAAATCGCCGCAATTACTCCTTTTCGCAGATGTTCTTGAATGATTGGATTTTCAGGATTCATGGAAAAATAAGCCACCTTTCCTTTGACCCATTTTGCCATATTTGCGACTAAGGGATCATCAGCATTCAACACCGCATAACCGTTTTCATCGGTGGCTTCAGCGACGACACTTTTCACCAGTGCCATCTCTTCGAGGGTGTTAATATCTTCTAACCCCAAATGATCGGCTGCCACATTTAAAACCACGCCCACATCCGAGCGATCAAACCCTAACCCCGACCTTAAAATTCCGCCTCTTGCTGTTTCTAATACTGCCACTTCAACGGTTGGATCATTGAGAATAATTTGAGCGCTTTGACGTCCGGTATTATCACCGGAATCTAACAAATATTCTCCGATATAAGTCCCGTCTGTTGTCGTATAACCAATCACTTTTTTAGTCTGTTTAAAAATATGAGCAATTAGACGAGTAGTGGTGGTTTTTCCATTGGTTCCGGTGATCGCAATAATGGGAATTCGATAAGCAGATCCCGGCGGATAAAGCATCTCTAAAATCGGAGACGTGACATCACGCGGTTTTCCTTGACTGGGTTGTAAGTGCATTCGCAAACCCGGTGCAGCATTCACCTCAATAATCACCCCATCAACCTCTTTAAGAGGGCGACTAATATCTGTACAAGTGATATCAATTCCGGCAATATCTAACCCCACAATTTTAGCCGCTCGTTCAGCCATCCAAACGGTTTCCGGGTGAATTTCATCAGTGCGATCAATGGCAATTCCACCTGTACTGAGGTTCGCTGTCGCTTTGAGATAACAGATTTCATCTTCTTCTAAAATGCTATCAAGAACATAGCCTTGTTGGGCAAGAACATCATCGGTATGACCATCTATTTCAATGCGAGTTAGAATATTTTCGTGACCATTTCCCCGATGAGGATGACGGTTTATGTCTTCGACTAATTCCTGAATCGTTGAGTGACCATCGCCAATTACATGAGCCGGAACTCGTTCAGCAACCGCTTCTACTTTACCATTAATCACTAAAACCCGATAATCTTGACCGCGATAAAATCGTTCAACTAAAATCCCGCCTGCTTTTGATTCTTCTTTGGCTAAATCATAGGCATTTTCTGCATCTTCCCAACTGTTAATATTTAAAGTAATTCCCCGTCCATGATTTCCATCAAGGGGTTTAATCACAATCGGAAAACCCCCAACCCGATCAATGGCATCTTCGAGTTCATCAAAATAATAAATCACTTCTCCGAGAGGTGTGGGTAAACAAGCTTCTCGCAGCAGGATTTTGGTGGCTTGTTTATCTCCTGCAAATTCAATTCCGAGAATGTGAGTTTGGTCAGTTTGAGCGGCTTGAATGCGACGCTGATATTTACCATAACCCAGTTGTACAACATGACGAACGGGTAATTCTTGCCAAGGAATCCCACGTTTTTGGGCTTGATTAACAATCGCTTCTGTTGTCGGGCCGAGGGCATCTTCGACTTGAATTTCTTGTAAATCTTCGAGATCAATTTCCAGTTCAACTTGCGGATAATAGCTTTGATCGATTAAACTCTGACACAGACGCAAAGCCGCCCTAGCCGCATAGCGTCCCGCCCGAGGATTTTTATACTCAAAAGCCACCCGATAAATTTCAGGCGTAGCGCTGGGGCGAGTCCGACCAAAAGAAACAGGCATTTGTGCTAAAATTTGCAACTCAAGGGCAACGTGTTGAATCACCTGTGCGATGGAGATTCCCTCTTGCATCTGTTGCAAAAAGCCGCCCCGATACCCCCGAGATCCGTGATGTTCGATCAAACCGGGAAGCGTCTTAACGAGTTGATTGTAGAAGTCGGGGATCTGGTTGGAGAGGCGATCGCTGAGGTCTTCTACATCGAGTTGAATGACGATCAGATGAGGATGATTGATACTCCAGAAGTTTGGGCCGTAAAGGGTTTGTGTTTTGAGGATTTTCATAGTTGCCGCCTGCTATGCCTTGAAATGAATATAAGCTATTGTTATTTTTGCTAATGCTTCTACTGTCTCACACTTAGAGGATCTTCTACTTCCACTCTGAGAAACATAAAACAATCAATAGGGTGATCTGATTATCTGTTCGGCTTGGTGCGAGCGAGGGTGGAAGTATCGGCACTTTCGAGTTCACAGACACTTTACGGGCAAAGCGTTCAAAATTCAAGTTAAATCATCGACTTAAAAGCTTGAACTTTGAACGCTTGAAAACTAAACCGTTACACTAGAAGTTGGGCTTTGTTCGGCGGGTTGTCCATCGTATTGAGTTCCCAGAACTCGGTTATAGATTTTGATGTACTCGTAAGCTGACTTTTCCCAACTAAAGTTTTGCCACATTCCCCGTTGTTGCAGCTTTTTCCATTGGTCTTTATGACGATAGGCTTCTAACGCACGAATCATCGCTGTGAGGAAGTCCATCGGTTCATAACGATCAAAACAGTAACCCGTACCCGTATCATTCGTAGGGTCATTGTAGGAAACCGTATCAACGAGTCCACCTGTACGCCGGACAATGGGAACACAGCCATAACGCATCGCTAACATTTGGCTAATTCCGCAAGGTTCAAAGCGACTGGGCATGATCAAGGCATCGCAACCCGAATAAATCCGCCGAGATAAGGCTTCATTAAACAGAATATGACTCGCCATCCGACCCGGATAACGAGACGCCATCTGCCACATTTGGGTTTCATAATAGCGATCGCCTGTTCCCAAAACCACAAGCTGGGCATCGGTATAAGACAAGAACTGATCCATAATTTGAATCACCAGATCAAGTCCTTTTTGTTCAACCAGTCGGCTGACCATCCCGATCAAAAATACGCCGGAGTCTACGACTAACCCCAGTTCTTCTTGCAATGCGATCTTATTGGCTTTACGTCGATCAATGGTATCGGCGTTATAGTTTTCGACAATAAAGCGATCGGTTTCCGGGTTATAGGTTTCGACATCGATACCGTTGAGAACACCTGAGAGTTTACCACTGACAAAAGAGAGTAAACCTTCAAGAGTTTCACCGTAAGCAGCCGTTTGAATTTGTTCGGCATAGGTGGGAGAAACGGTTGTCACTTCATCAGCAAACTGTACCGCCGCCGCCATGACGTTATGACCTTCCATGTACCAAGGACACCAGGTAATCCGTTCCAGGAACCACCGCCAAGGCCCTTGATAGGCTAAATTGTGAATGGTGAAAATGGTTTTAACGTCTGGGGTTTCGTTCATCCAGACTGGAATCATGGCTGTGTGCCAGTCGTGGCAGTGAATAATCTCCGGTTTCCAGTAATTCCAGGTAAATTCAGCCGCACCATTGGCAAATAAGGTGAAACGCCACTCTTCGTCTTCTCCGTAGTAGACACGACGAGGCATAAAGGAAGGATGCCCAAACAGGTAGAGTGGTACGTCTGATTTTGGCAGTCTCGTTTCATAGACTGCAAATTTTTGATACATGGCATTTCCCCACCAAATGGGTTCGGTGGGAATTTCCAGTTTATCGGGGAGGAAACCGTAATAGGGCATGAATACCCTGACATCGTGTCCCATTGCCCGCAGCACTTTTGGTAAAGCGCCGACGACATCTCCCATGCCACCCACTTTAGCCAAAGGTGAGGCTTCAGCAGCTACAAATAGAATTCGCATGATTGACTTTGCGTTCCGGTACTATGCTTCGTAAGTCACCATAGTTCCAAGTTTGATCAACAAGTGAGACAAAGACTTGGTTTGGATAGAGTTTTGATTTCTATCTGGGCGAACTACACACCCTAATCATCTCCTGACACAAGCGGTTTGCTTCTTCGTGTGTCGGCTAACTCTATTGAGTTTATCGCCTACTCACGGTTGTCTTTCAACAGCAGCAGTCAAACTGAGAGGCTAGATCAAAATTTGGCCCTAACAGCAGTCACCTGTGAGAAGACAGACTCTACCCCTCAATCGACGATTGGTCGGTTTGAGATTCTCAACGATTCTACCGTATTTCTTAACATTTCTATTGATGGGTTTTGATCTCGTCAGAAAGCCGACTGTTTGAATATTTTGATACAGTAGAGGCCTATTCAACTCAGTTAGGCTAGACGGATTATAGCAGCCCTCTATTTCTTATTGTATGTTGGAAATAGGGTCGATTACTTTTGGGTCAAGACAAACTCACACCAATCTTGTTTCTTTTGCCCTATTTACCATCATGTTTGAGGATTATCAAAAATGCAACGAGATCAATTGCTTGATTCTGGGTGTCAAGGGGAGCCTCATAGCAATTTCTTAAATCACTGCAATCCTATCACTTTTTTCTTTGTCTTAATAATTAGCCTATTTAATACTCCCTTGCAGGTGCAGATGGCGCTCGCTCATCCCATCAATCAGTCCAAATCTGATGAGGTTATTGCTCAGTCTTTTCAACCGGGAACACCTTTTCTGGCCAATGGCACTTATCTCTATGGCCAATCTCCCCAACGGGATCAACTGGGTCAGGCTTACATGGTGTTTGAGGTTAACCAGGGTCGGATGGTGGGTGCTTTCTATATGCCGCATTCTTCGTTTGATTGTTTTTGGGGTACGCCTCAAGGCAATGGGTTAGCTTTAACCGTGATCGATAGTTACACTCAAGAAACGCACCCCTACGCGATTGGTTTTAATCCCTCATTTGTGGCAGCCTCCACTTCAGGGGGCGCAGATCAGAGCGTTTCTCTAGAGGGATTTTACCCGATTGAGTCTATAAGTCAAGCGGATCGCAAAATTTTGGAGGTTTGTAAGTCGGATTTGAATCAAAGATAAGCGGGAAGCAAAAGGCTAGATTCATTACTAGACAAGGGTTGTGCTAATTGGGAACCCTTTTTAATCAAGCCGCAGAATTTTTAAAGATTTCTGACATTTGCTGCTTTTTCTCCTCAATTCTCTGATTTCCCTTCTACGACTTTGGACTGCTTGAGTTCATCTAAGACGTCTTGGAGTAAGTTGATCGCTTGCTCTAATTTGTCTACAATATTTGGGGAATTGCGATCGCCTGAAATGGTTTCCATCGGAGCCGGAGTTTGAGTTTGTGAATCTTCTTGCAGTTGCGAGAGATAACGCAATAAATCCCGATCCCGTTTTAGCCATCCTTCGAGAAAAATTTCCTGAGAAGCGTTCACTTGAACTCGTTGATAGCGATAATTAATCCGCGCTTGACAATAGCGTTGAGCCGTTTCAAAGGTGTTATTCTGTTCTAAAGCGGCTTGGGTTTTCGGGCCGAAACTCCCATCTATTGTTAATCCCCCAATGGCTTCTTGTAGAAATTCAACACTTCCTTTAACGTTAAAATTCACAGCCGTATCAAAATGAGCAACAGCCAAAGGTAACACCATCAAGTCTGCTTTTGAGGGTTTCCAATACATCTCTAAGTAAACTTGTTCAACTTCTGAGGGAGTAATATCAACCACTGATTTTAACGGTAAACCTTGACGACGGCGATAAGTGTCAAACGTCGCCTGTGTAATGCCATATTGAATCACACCGCCTAAATCTTGGGGATGTCCGCCGCCGCCTTCCCATTTGAGGGTAAACTTCAAAGCCGTTAGAAAAGGATCAAGTTTTTCAGTCATAGGGGTGAGGAGTTAGAAAAGATATTGTTATCGTTCTTTCTAATTCCTCATTTCTCACACCTAATCCTTATAAAAACAGTTGACTGTAAGGGGCGGGTTTATCAAAGTTTTCCAGGGGAAGATCTAGATTTGTTCGGAACCCGCCCCTACATCAGTGATCCGGTGTTCACTGAATTACGGGGGCGAAGCGTAAAGCCCCCGCGATTTATCCGGGGGATATAAGCGAGGGAGACGAATTTATTCGTCGGTGAAATGTTATCCATGATGAGGAGCATTGATGTATTCAAGTATTTTTTTTTCTACTTATTTTTCCGGTAGTATCAAACAGATAAGAATGCGTCCACAAGCTAGGAAGTTTTAACAATTCTGGAAACTCTTTCCTGAGAAATCGAGACGTTCTACCTTGAAAAGCTTTAACAACTTGAGCAATAGAATGATGCGGGTCATATTCCACTAAAAGATGAACATGATCTGAGGCGACCTCCATTGCTTTAATTATCCACTTGTTGTCATTAGCTACCGACTGAAAAACCTCTATACATCTTAGCTTTAAGGCTTCGTTTCGATCAAACAACCTTTTCCGACGACAAGAAATCGCGCGCTAGGTGTACAGTAGCGTTTCCGACAGCATAATTCAAGTGCCTGTATGTTGATTTCATGTTGACAGGTTGCAATAGCCTACAGTTTAGGGTATCATAATCAACCATGAAAACACTAAAGTTTAAGTTCTATCAACACAAGCGAAATAGATATCTCAAGCTCACTATCAACGCCGCAGGAGTGATCTATAATCACTGTATCGCCTTGCATAAACGGTACTACCGGATGTGGGGCAAACACTTAAACTGTGCCAAACTTCAGAAACATATTGCCAAGTTAAGAAAAGGTCACAAGTTCTGGCAATTAGTAGGCTCTCAATCTGCTCAAGATATCTGTCAACGCATTGAAAAAGCCTACCAATTATTTTTTAAACACAACAAGAAAGGAGTTAGACCCCCGAATTTCAAGAAAGTTAAAAAGTACAAGTCATTCACATTAAAGCAAGCGGGATACAAATTCCTCGGTGGCAATAGAATCAAGATAGGCAGCAAGGTCTATCAGTTTTGGAATTCACAAAACATCAAAGGGAAGGTTAAAACTGTAACGGTCAAGAGAACACCTTTGGGTGAGATGTTTTTAGTGATTGTTGTTGATACTGGCAGCAAACTAGAAGTCAAATCAAAGACGGGTAAAATCGCTGGATTTGACTTTGGACTGAAGACTTTTTTAACCGGTTCTGAAGGTTTCTCTATTCAGTCGCCACAGTTTTTAAAACAAGCTCTCAACGATGTTAAAAAAGCTTCTCGAAGCTTATCTAAAAAGCGAAAAGGTTCTAATAACTGGGAGAAAGCGAGGAAACATTTGGTTAGACAGCACGAAAAAGTTGTCAACCGTCGCCGGGACTGGTTCTGGAAAATTGCTCACAATCTCACCGAACAGTTTGATGTTCTCTGTTTTGAGACTTTAAACCTCAAAGGAATGCAACGGCTTTGGGGTCGAAAAATAGGGGACTTAGCTTTTGGTGAATTCATCGAAATACTCGAATGGGTTGCCACAAAAAAAGGGAAACTATTAGTCTTTATTGACCAATGGTATCCCTCGAGTAAGACCTGTTTTCACTGCGGTCACGTTTTAGAAAAACTGGAATTGAAAACCAGAGAATGGCGTTGTCCGTGCTGTTCAAATATCAACGGACGCGATGAGAATGCTTCTCTGAATATCAAGAGAGTCGGGGCATCGACTCTTGGATTAGACGGTGTAAGACAGGATTTTCCTGCTACTGTTGTTTGAATCCAGAATCCCCGCTAATTTATTGCGGGGAGTATGTCAATGCCGTTGAATTTCCGCAAAGATTTGATCTAAAATTTCCTTAGCGCCTTGTTCTCTTAAACGATGAGCCAGATCAATTCCCAATTGTTCGGCGTTGCTTGCTTCTCCAATAACGGTATCTCGAATGAGGCGTTTTCCGTCTAAACTGGCAACCATTCCAATTAACGTCAATTGGTTATTTTCCACTTGGCTATTTACACCAATGGGAACCTGACAACCGCCTTCTAATTCTCGTAAAAAAGCCCGTTCAGCGTGACAACGTTGGGCGGTGGGAGTATGTTCTAAGACTTTGATCACTTCTAAAATATTCTCATCTCCATCCCGACATTCTATCCCTAAAGCCCCTTGTCCAACAGCGTGTAGGGAAACATCAGAGGAAATAATTTGATGAATGCGATCGCCCATTCCTAAACGTGTCAGTCCTGCCACTGCTAAAATAATCGCATCATAGCCGCCTTCGTCGAGTTTTTCTAGGCGAGTGTTGAGGTTGCCGCGAATATCTTTAAATTCAAAATGGGGGAAGTGGTGACGCAGTTGGGCGAGTCTCCGCAGAGAAGAAGTCCCGATAACGGCACCTTCGGGGAGGGTTTCCAGTTGTTTGTCTTTGTGTTTTTCGTGAACAACTAACGCATCTGCGGGATCTTCCCGTTCCGTGACGCATCCTAACATTAATCCTTCGGGGAGGTTTGTGGGAAGATCTTTGAGGGAGTGAACGGCGATGTCGGTTTCATGGTTGATCATCCCAACTTCGAGTTCTTTGGTAAAGAGTCCTTTATCCCCAATTTTAGCAAGAGCCACATCAAGGATTTTATCACCCTGGGTAGACATGGTATGCACTTCAAATTCGATATCGGGGAAGTGCTTCTGAAGTTCGGCTTGCACCCAATAGGTTTGGACGAGTGCGAGTTGACTTTTGCGTGAACCGATCCGAACGGTTCGACTGGGGGCAGATACGGTTGTCATGCTGTGTGCGATCGCTTGTTATCGTTGCTTTTTTGTCCATTCTTTAGCGTACCGCAACGGGGGACGTCGGTTGGTGTTTGGCAAAAAATTAGTAACTATCCTTAACACTTGTCTGTTATCAGCCTCTATAGTGTAAGAAGGCTGTATTTAAAGTTTTCAATTGACATTTAGAGGAATTTAACATGGTTAAAACAGATAATGAGACAGTAGAGAAAATTGCTCAACTGATAGAAAATTTGCCTAGTGATTCCTTTCTCAGCTTGGATTTAACTGAAGATCAAAAACAGTATTGGGATGAATTGAGAGATAGTAATGCTCTTGTTGCCAAAGCTTGGAGAACTCTGTTTAGTAGTAAAGCATCTCTACAAGCGTCTAAATTTGAACAGTATTGTGAAGATCAAGGTATTGCTCCCATGAAAACAAAAGCAGCCTTTCAAGTTGCAAAATCTTATAAACTTTTATGGGAAGTCGTTATCCTCGGAGAAAAGTATACTTACCAAGTTCATTCAGCACTTCCTATGTTTCTATCTAACTTCAACCAAGATCAATCTGAAGAAAGTAAGTTTCTTCAAAAGATTTTCTCGGGTTTAGCCAAAGAAAAATATAGATTCCAGTCTGATCAAGATTTATTCGAGCAAATTTTAATAGAAGACACAGACCTAGTATTTATGGAGTGCTTGACTGATTATTCTGTCGCCTCAATTCCCAAGTCAAAGAAAGTTTTAAAGACCGTTGAAAAATTATGTATTAACTACAATCCTCGTCATCTTAATCTTATAGAGTCAAAGCTTGAACTTAAAAACTTTCTTCATTACATCAGTGTACAGAAAATTAAATATTCATGGAAAGAGCTTTTATTATTTTCATGTGCTGTATTCATAATAGCTGAATCATCTACAAAAAATCAATTACTTAGTGATAAACTGACTGAATACTACAATACGACATCCGAACTTATCACTTTAAGTTTTACGGCTTTTCGCAAACGTAAATCACAGAATGGGAAAAAGCCTAACTCCTATCAATGGATTAATGGAGAAAGACTTTCTGGTTGTGAGGAAGGTGGAACTTATCGCAAGCCTTAACAAAACTTCATATCTGGATCACACTTACTCTGTCGTCTGGAAGTCCGTACTAAGTTAGAAGAATCAACCCTACTGTTATTGGAAAAGAGTATTATGACTCAATCTTCCCTACCTGTTCAGTTGCTTAGTCTTGCGGCGAACCAGCCAAACCCGCTTGAATTCCTCGAAAAATGCGATCAAGTGTTAGAGAAGATGTTGAAGCTAATGGTAGTTGAGGAACACGTTAAATCTCGTCAGTTTGAACAATTACACCGAGTTGAGGATAAAGAATCTAAAGAACAGATTCAACAATTGGAAATGGTTGTCCGAACTCAGGCGGAGAGGATTCAAGAATTAGAATGTTTGCAAAATCCTTATTCAAATGATGGGGATGCAATTTGTAACTTTGACTTCTAGAAATTGGAACTAATTTATTTGTAGGTTGGTGTCGAGTTCACGAGACCCAACATTCTCAGAGGATTTTTGGGTTTCACTTTGTTCAACCCAACCTACTACTGTTTATAGGATCTTCTAGAAATGGTATGCAGAACATCAAGACGAAACGTGAATCACTCGATTATTATTTCAATTTACTCTATCCAATTACCCTTTATCCCGAACCAGAGGGAGGATATGTAGCAGAAATTAAAGACCTTTCAGGATGTCTAACTCAAGGCGAAACGATTGAGTAAATTATGGAAAATATTGAGGATGCGAAGCGTTTATGGATAGAAACAGCTTATGAATTGGGCGATGAGATTCCCCTTCCTTCGACTCTCTCGCATCAGAGTTCTAAAAATCGGAACTAATTAATTTGTAGGTTGGGTTTAACTTTTGAAGCCTGACCTACTGTTTTTATTGTCTGACAATGGCTACAGTAGACAAATACTGAGCTAAACTTTCAGAAGCAATCGCTTGAGTGCGATTATCCAAAGCGCTAGTTGCTTCATCCATTAACATGATTATGGATTTTTTAACCGACTAAAATCTTCAGATTCCGCCGGAGAATGGATGATAATTCCCATTGATCGACCGACTGCACCTGATGCAATGAGCAGAGGTGTTCCTTCTAGAAAAACTTCGGTCCATCAACCCCGACAATTTCTTGCTTAGAATTGCGCCAGCCCTGGGGCGAGTAAGGCTGAGGTGACTAGCTCGACAACGGGCCTTTTTTTTTCAAAGGAAAACCGCCCTAACAGCCTCTGGACAAGGCTTTTGAGTACCTTGTCGCCCCCTGAAGGTTTTAAGTCATCAAACGGGGTCAAAAACCTGATAGTCTAATATCAATTCTGATCAAAAGTTCATCAGCAGTGGCGAATCGAGAACCCCTCAAGAGTTTATTTTTCTACCAACTGTTCAGGCAGTCAGTTGTCAGACCGATGTTTCATCTGTACTTTCGAGGACGGATTCATGGATTGGAACGGATGCCTCAGCAGGGACGAGTGATTATCGTTAGTAATCATGCGAGTGATTTCGATCCCCCTATCGTTGCTAGCTCTATGGCAAGGCCGGTGGCATTCATGGCAAAAGAAGAACTCTTCAAAGTTCCCATTTTGAAGGATGCCATCCGCTTGTATGGGGCTTATCCGGTGAAACGGGGAGCCTCAGACCGCAGCGCCATTCGGGCCGCTCTTGATTATCTAGAACAAGGTTGGGCGGCAGGTTTATTTATGGAAGGGACGCGCACTCCAGATGGTCGCATTCACAACCCGAAACTGGGTGCAGCTTTAATTGCAGCTAAAGCAGAAGCACCTTTATTACCCGTCTGTGTATGGGGAACTCATGCCATACTTCAAGAAGGCTCTGGGATGCCTCGACCTGTTCCTGTAACGGTGCGTGTGGGTGAGCTGATTGATCCGCCTCGTTCAACTCAACGCCAAGAACTCGAAGCAATCACCCAAAAATGTGCTGATATTCTTAACGGGTTGCATGACTTAGGGCGGTGAGCGAGTCTAATTTGAAACGACAAAACCTGTAGATCTAGCGTTAGACTAACAGAATGTCTTTCTAGAAGGCTGTAGCGAAGAACACAGGAAATATTATGCAGGAATTGAGAGAACAACTTGCAGAAAATTTAGATGAAGCGACATGGGAATGGTTGATTCCCCATAATGATCGCGATGCGGTTGTGGTTGTCAACGAGACAATGGATTTACTTGATGTCGGCGAAGCGATCGCGAACGATAATACATCTTCTGTACAGCATTGGATCAGTGAACAACTGATTGCCAAACCCTCTGCTCAACAGGTGAGCGCTTGGAATGATAACCGGGCTAAACGGTTTAATGCTTTGATTGTCCAGCCTTTTATCTTAGTCCAGGAACTCTCCGCTTCCAGTTGAAGAATGGGGGAGGAGAAGATTGAGTTGTAGAGCGAGTTGATCCTCCCCGATCTTCTTTTCAAGATTTTAGTCCTCGATCACCTCAAGTCCACAAATCTCAGCGACTTGTTGGGCTAGACTTTTGTATCTTCTGAGTGAGGATGGAGGTGTATTCATCTGTAGACCAAATCCTTCGATCACCCGTTCAACCAGTTTATGGCGCCATTGAGCTTCTATTTCATAATCCGAACTCAAACTCCCTTCTGACAAAGCCGCCATTAATTGATCGAGCATTTGATATTGTCCGATCAAACGAGCCGCTCTCGATACATCACCTGAGTCTATATCCAGGGAATCGAGTTCTCGCAACACCCGTCGCCATTCGGTTTCAATCAGTTGAGTTAAAACAAATCCAGCCCGTGCGTAACGTTGCTCGACTAAAACCTGGTATTTATCGACTGTCATCGCTTCTATTGCTCCTCATTTGAGACTTTATCTGCCGTCCGGAGAAGACCCTCACTTTTAGTGATGGGATGAATCCGGACAATCTTGATTTTGGACATAGACTTTAAGTTGTTCAATTGTAACGCCACCACAACTCGCAACAAAATAAGAACCTGTCCATAGAACTCGTTTCCCGTAAGTTTGAGCAAGTTCAGTTTCAAACTCTCGCCACAGTGTTTTAGATGCTGTGGCTTTTAGATTAGCGATTAAGTTGCTTAATAGTTTGTGTGGAGGATAGCTAAGTAGTAAATGAACATGGTCTGATTCCCCATTAAATTCTATAAGCTGAGAATCCCATTTTTCTGCGACAGATCTAAAAACTTCGCCTAACCTCCGTATCATGGCTTCATTAAGGATTTTGCGTCGATACTTCGTCACAAAGACCAGGTGAACAGTGATACTGTATACAGCCCTGCGACTACTGTTATATATTTTCTCTGGCTTGCTTGTCATCTGTACAGCTAAAATGTTATCATCATCGTAGCAGTTGTGAAAGGTCGATGCAATGTTGGTTTGCGAGTTGAAACTTAAAGCACACAAACATCAGTTTGCAGCAGTAGATGAAGCGATACGGACAGGACAATTCATCAGAAATAAATGTTTACGTTATTGGATGGATGCACCTAAAGAGGAAAAAGTTAATCGATTCTCTCTCAATAAGTATTGCAAAATTTTAGCTGCTCATCCTGAATACCCTTTTGTTGCTAAGTTAAACTCAATGGCTCGACAGTCTATGGCTGAAAGGGCTTGGCTTAGTATCAGTAGATTCTTTAACAACTGCAAAGGGAAAGTTTTGGGTAAGAAAGGATACCCAAAATTTAAAAAGTTTAGTCGTTCAGTTGAGTATAAAACTTCGGGATGGAAACTTTCTGAAGACCGAAAAACTTTAACTATTACTGACCAAACAGGAATAGGTAAACTTAAGCTTGTAGGCTCAAGAGATTTAAACTCTTATCAAAAAGAACAAATTAAGCGGATTCGTTTAGTTCGTAGAGCCGATGGTTATTACGCTCAGTTCTGTATTGATGTTGAGCGGAAAGAATCTGTTGAGTTTACAGGAAGACAAATTGGGTTAGATGTAGGTCTTAATCATTTTTACACAGATTCCGAAGGGAATCAAATAGAGAACCCTAGATATCTCAGAAAAAGTGAGAAAGGCTTAAAACGTCTACAAAAAAGACTTTCTAGAAAGCACAAAAGAGGTCAAACACAGTCAAAACGATATCATAAAAACCGAGCTAAACTTGGACGCAAACATTTAAAAATTTCTAGGCAGCGTAAAGACTTTGTTGTTAAACTGGCAAGGTGCGTAGTTCAATCTAACGATTTGATAGCTTACGAAGATTTAAGTGTTAAAAACATGGTTAAAAACCATTGTTTAGCAAAGTCGATATCTGATGCTGGTTGGACTCAGTTTCGAGAAGGGTTAGAATATTTTGCTCAACTCTTTGAAAAGCAAGTAGTAGCTGTTGCCCCTAATTATACTTCTCAAGACTGTTCTAATTGTGGTCAAAGAGTCAAAAAATCGCTATCAGTTAGAACTCATGTTTGTAGTTGTGGAACAGTGTTAGATAGAGATGAGAACGCAGCCAGAAATATTCTCAACTTAGCACTAAAAATACTGTCGGGCGGACAGGAATCAACGCTCAGGGAGAGAAGAACCGAGGCTATTGATAAGGAAACTTAGATTTAGTAAGTTCACTCAAAGAACTGAGAATCCTCGCTTGAGCGCGATGGGAGCGTCAAACAATCCAACTTAATTGAGCTTCCGCCCATTGGAGGTTTTTTTCGGTCAATTTTAGCAATTGAGAGGAGGTCAGCATAGGATCTACCGTAAAGACTCCCGTAGTCGTAAGGTTTCTCGCAGATGAGAAAAATAAACCTCGAAAACGTTTAATCCGCGACGATGAGCTGAATATCGGTATTTCACAGGCGGGGGTTGGGAAAAAAATCTAAAAATTAGAAATAGGGAATTAGGGCGGGAGTCACCAACAGTCCTTCCCGGACAGCCTGCATTTTCCCTAGCTCCAAAACCTTGCACCGAACACCTAGTCTACCTTTCAAGTTACTTGTCACCCCTTGAGGGGATGATTTTTTTCCTCTAGTTAGTAGCGATTATCAGGTCAACTCTAGATGAATATGCTGAGTATAGACGTTAAACTGTATCAGGGTAAATTTCAAAAGTTCAGTATATTCATTGTAGCCATCAGACCTTAAGAAAAGGCATTCTGGAGTTAGGCAGATCATATGGCAGGAGAACCCATGATGCACCAAAATTCGGTTAACCTACAATCGGCAGCGATTTCTGAAGAGTTTTTAACTGACGCTTTGAGTTTTCCTCAAGCGGAACAGACCGATAGAGTGGGATTAGATCAGGTTGAACCCACTTGGTTCTACACTCGGTTTGAGGATTGCATGGAAATGTATGCTGACTTAGATCGGGTTGGGGAATATCTCAGCAACCATCAAGGTTGGTTTTGTCGGTGTGCGGAACCCATGCAAACTCAGCCTATCGGCGAGAACTCCTATGATCTGTTAATTGGTCGTTTTGGTTCCTTTGGCTATCAGGTTGAGGCTCGGATTGGCTTAGAGTTAGTCCCACCCGATGAACAAGGAATCTACCGCATTCGTAGTGTTCCCATTCCCGGTTATACTCCTCCGGGATATGAAATTGATTTTCAAGCGACGATGAAATTAGTGGAATTGCCCATTGATGAATTTTGTCAAGAACAGGGGATCAAGCCCGCTCAACGTCCAATCGCCATTACTGGGGCGCAATGGACATTAGATTTGTATGTTGGGGTGAAGTTTCCTAAGTTTATTCTGGCAATGTCTGAGTCGATCATTCAAAAAACAGGCGATCGCCTTTTGGCTCAAATTGTCAAGCAAGTGTCTCGACGCTTAAGTTACAAAACTCAGATGGATTTTCATACGACAGAGAATCTTGCCTTTCTGACTCAGGGAAAGCGCAAAAAAGCCATGAGTTGAGACGAAATGAAGCTCACAGCAAGAAGGCAAAAGGTTAAAGGCTCTGGAAACGGAGATGGTTTTTTCGGCTTCCTTTCCCTTTTGCCTCTTACTGATGATCAGTCCCAGTTTCAGCACAAAGTCTACATTGGGTTTACATTTTGCTGATAATACGCTGGAGAATTTCAATTCCGCTTAAGGCTTGCCAGCTAAATAATCCCAGCAAGGTGACATTGAGGGCAATGTGAGTGTATCTGGCCCAATCAAATCCTTTTTGCATCCAGGGCGTTAAAGAGGCTGAAATAGCAATCATCCCGGTCATTCCTAGTCCTGCGAGTAGGTGTGGGCCGACAAATAATTTATTGTTGTTAATATAGGTGACTGCCATTCCTCCCAAAGTTCCTAACACCATAAAAGCCAGCAACAGAGAGCCAACTTGATGGTGTTTGAGGTTAAACTTCCCTTTGATTAATTCTTTTTTGACCTCACCTTCAGCACTGCGGGTTCGGCGAATTTGAATCCCTAAATACAGGGCATAAACGGTTAGAGCAAGCAAAACAAACATTAAAGCAGGATGAAAAAAGTTGAGCCAGGGTTTAACAGACTCAGGAATAGGCAGCTCCATAGTGTTCTCCGGTTGGATTAAGAAACTTCATAAAACTTAGCATAACAGCTTTTACAGTGATCAGTTATCAGTAACCAGTCATCAGTGAATAGGGGAGAGGAAGGCAAGAGGGAATAGGGAATAGGGAATAGGCAAAAGGCAAAAGGCAACAGGCAATAGGCAATAGGCAATAGGCAATAGGCAATAGGGAAGATTGGTCACTGTTGACTGGTAACAGGTCACTGTTGACTGGTAACTGGTAACTGTTTACTGGTCACTGTTCACTGGTCACTGTTTACTGGTCACTGATCACTGGTCACTGGTCAAGGGAATAGGGAATAGGGAATAGGCAAAAGGCAAAAGGCAACAGGCAATAGGCAATAGGCAATAGGCAATAGGCAATAGGGAAGATTGGTCACTGTTGACTGGTAACAGGTCACTGTTGACTGGTAA
>NZ_JAYGHR010000100.1:40608-42742 GCF_034932365.1 Limnoraphis robusta BA-68 BA1
CTGGTAACTGTTTACTGGTCACTGTTCACTGGTCACTGGTCACTGGTCACTGATAACTGTTAAGGGATTGACGGTTTTTGGAGGTTCCTGAGAATATGCAAGGTGTATATTAAATTGCGTAACCCTCCTCTCGGGAGGGTGTTTGTGCAGTCCTCTTTACCGAGTAGGATGAGAGACGTTCATGGGTTCTACACAAGACAGTACATTAATTCGGGCTGTTAAGACGGGGAACATTATTCATACCCGCGCCTTACTCGCCAAAGGGGTCAACGCCAATGCCAAAGATCAAGATGGTGTTACGGTTTTGATGCTGGCCGCACGAGCGGGTTATATCGACATCGTACAAACTTTACTAGAAAAAGGAGCTGAAGTTAATTACACGAGCAAACGCTATGGTTTAACAGCCTTAATGTTGGCGGTTGCTCATGGTCAACTCAACACGATTAAGTTATTGTTGGCACATGGGGCGAATGTGAATGCGAAAAACCCCAACGGTAGCACGGCGCTGATGGTGGCTTGCTTAAAGGGAAATGTGGAGGTGATCCGCTTGTTAGTCAGTGCGGGTGCGGATCTTCACCTTCGGGATCATCAACAACAAACGGCTTTTACTCTGGCTTTGTCGGCTAGCCATTGGGATGGAATTAAAACTCTTCTAGAAAGCGTTGTTGGGAGTCAGGAATTTATTTCTGCTGTGTTAACCGAAGCAATACAACAGCGAAATCTTAAACTGATTCAAGTGATCGCCAGCGCCGGAATTAATATTAACATCCCGAACAATGACGGTGAAACTCCCCTGATGCAAGCGGTAGACTTAAATCATCTCGAAATGGTCAAAACTCTGATTCAATTTGGGGCTGATGTGAACGCGACAACTGAGGATGGGGGGACTGCATTGATGGCGGCTGCTGCTTCTGGAAATCTGGCGATCGCTTCTCAGCTTCTTGATGCGGGGGCTAAGATCGCAGCCCAAGATCAAGATGGAGAAACTGCCCTACATTTAGCAGTTGTGGAGGGACACGCCGCGATGGTGGAACTTCTTCTGAGTTGGGGTGCTGATGTCAGTATTGCCAACAAATTGGGGGATACGCCTGTTATGGTGGCGTTATTACAGGGTTATAGCTCAATTTGTGCCAGCCTTTTACAACGGGTTTCTCCTGATAACCTCCCTCAACTCCTCAAGACTAAAATTTTTGGGGAAACAGCTTTGACGCTGGCGACTCTACACAATGATCTCGAAACGGTGAAGGTGTTATTAAAAGCTGGGGTTGATGTCAATGTTCCGGCGGATGCAGGAAAAACAGCACTGATGAAAGCAGGAGAACGGGGATATACACCAGTTTTGCGGGCGTTGTTAGCGCACGGAGCGCAAGTTAACCAGCAGGATGAGGTGGGGGCAACAGCGTTGATGTGGGCGGCTCACAGAGGGCATTTAGAGGTTGTACAAGCTTTAATTGAGGCGGGGGCTGATGTGAATTTGAGAAATCAAGGCGGATGTACGGCTTTGATGTTGGCAGAATTTCAGGGTGATAAAGCGATCGCCAAACACCTGAGAAATGCTAACGCTCAAGATTAACGTTTGTTATTTTAGGGGAGAGTATGCGGATTTTTGCAAAAAGGTAGGTGTTAAATAAACACATATTAATCCGTAAATTTCCCGAAGACATTTCACCCCGACCCCGGTTATTAATAGAGATAGGACTCAAAAAGATAACCTAAATTTAGTTTAGGTTTGGTAATGCACTCCTGTGGTAGATCGTTGAGTCAGTTAGGTTTGACACTTTCCGAGGGTGGCTGGGTGAAAGTGTCAACCTATTTACCTATCATCCGCAAGAAGGCTCCCGTCATAATCTTTGATTTGACGGTGAGATGAATTGCGGTCAACCGATTTGTTTATAAACCTATCATCTCTTTATAAAACTTGCTATAATTGTTGATCAGGAGGTGATCAAGTGTTAGTAATAGAAGCCAAGCTCAAAGGGACACAAGCGCAATACTCAAAACTAGATCAAGCTATTCGTACAGCACAGTTTGTCCGGAATAAATGTCTACGTTATTGGGAAGAAAATAAAAATGTAAGTCGTAACGATTTGCAAAAATATTGTGCTGTACTTGCTGATAACAAAGAGTTTCATTG
>NZ_JAYGHR010000101.1:0-38175 GCF_034932365.1 Limnoraphis robusta BA-68 BA1
GTTATCTCACCTGAAAACCTTACTATGCTTTACTTCTACACTTATGAGATAACTGAGATAACCTAAATAAGATTTTATATAGTAAATTACTACTGTTCTTTACTCTTGATTCAGATGTGAAGTTAGGTAGACACTCAAAAATGGAGTGAATTCTGTCATCACTCCAAATTCACTCCAAACTCACTCCAAAGTAGTTAAGCTGTATTGTCTGAAAGTGCCTCTAATTAAAGCTGGCGGTCGGATTTGAACCCACAACCTTCCGATTACAAGTCGGATGCACTACCGTTGTGCTACGCCAGCAAAGCTTGTCAGTTTCTTGACTTTACCAATTATAGCAAAAAAAGTCAAACTAGCGCTACTTTTTTTAGCTAGGTTCACAGTTTTTCTAAATAACTGAGTAGATCAGCCATTTCTTGAGGACTGGGCTGAAATTGGGGCATCGGAGGCGTTTCACCACTAATCACTTGCTGAATGATACCGACTGGTGATTTCCGTTGAGAAAGGTCTTGCAAGCTTGGCCCGACTTGAGCGGTTGCTTTTTGGACATGACAGCCTGCACAATTCATTTGAAAGATCGCATGACCTTTAATCGGATCTCCATCTAGGGATAAAACTTGCTCAACATAGGGATCAGAAACATGAATCATGTTTAACCCGAATAGCCACAGCAGAATGAGCAACATAATCCCTACGGCGAATAGGGACACTCGTCTGAGCAGGACTGGGATTTCAATGTTAGCAAGCTGATTATTCAATGCTTCCTGATATTTCGAGAAATATCTACAAAAAACTTTACGTATTAAATAGCTTAATGCAGTCAGAGCGAGTTATCAATCCCAAATTGGAAATCCATGATCACAAAGGAGTTTAACTCTAGAGATAATTGAGTATTTTTGTCAACTTTGATGAAGATGTGGGGCGGGAGTCAAATTGATCAATTGAAAGATTGCGACTCACCAGTAATATGCGATATTAATTAAGATTACGATCTTCTCATCACATTAAGGAGAGTTAACATGGTAGAACCTTTACTTTCAGGTATTGTACTCGGTCTGGTAACTGTTACCCTAGCTGGATTGTTCTTTGCGGCTTATCAGCAATATCGCCGAGGCAATAAGTTAAACGGGTAAAAGAGCAGTGGGGACAAGGAATACAAAAATCACGCCTTTGTCCCTACTTTGATCACGTTGCTCGTTTTCTCAAACATCTGAGACACAATAAAACGTCAGGGCAGTATTTCCATAAACTTTCTCCCGACAGACTTGTAACCCCAATACGGGTTTAACCGTCCATCGTTTCGGATCATGTTCGACGGCGACTTCACCATCGGGGGTGAGGAGTTGATAGTTGGCGATCGCTTCGATAACGGGTTGATACAAATCACTCCCATAGGGCGGATCGAAGTAAATGCGGTGAAATTGCTGTCCGGCTAAGGTTTTCAGTCGTCCTAATACATCACCCCGAATCACTTCAAAAGTTTGATTGGAAGTGGCTACCTGTTGCCAATTTTGGCGGATAATCTGACAGGCTGGGCTTGATTGTTCGATCGCAATGGCTCGGGATGCCCCACGACACAGGGCTTCAGCCCCCATTGAACCACTCCCCGCACACAAATCTAACCAGTCACAGCCTGTGATGCTGTTTTGCCAGATATTAAATACCGCTTCCCGAACTCTAGCAAGGGTAGGACGAGTTTGTTGTCCGGGTAAGGTTTTTAGAGGGCGATTGCCGTATATTCTCAAACTCATGGCACAACCAACAAATTAATGCTGAGAACTTGCACTGACGGGGGATTTTTGAGCAGATTTACGGTTGACAAACTCTACAAAATTACTCAACATTTGTAGTCCAGCCGTTGAAGATTTTTCGGGGTGAAATTGTACCGCCATGACGTTTTGATGAGCGACTGCGGCGGTTACAGTTTGGCTTCCGTGAGTAATGGTAGCGGCTATAATTTGCGGGTCTGTGGGTGCAACATAATAGGAGTGAACGAAGTACACCCAAGGATTTTCATCGATATTTTTCCACAAAGCAAGATGGGGTTGAGTCAATTGCAGTTGATTCCATCCCATGTGAGGAATTGTCAGTCCTGGTTCAGACTGAAAGCGTCGCACAGTTCCCGAAAAAATGCCAATTCCGTCTTCGGTTCCTTCTTCTGATTTTTCAAACAAAATTTGCAAACCGAGGCAGATTCCGAGGAAGGGAACTCCCGACGCAATTACCTTTTGAATGGGTTCGACGAGATGACGCGATCTCAAGTGTCGCATGGCGGGGTCAAATGATCCAACTCCCGGTAAAACCACTGCATCGGCTTGTTGAATTTCCGCAGGAGAATCCGTAATTTTTGGGATAGCCCCTGCTTTTTCTAAACCTTTACAGGCGGAGTGAAGATTTCCCATGTCATAGTCGATTACTGCGATGACCGCCATTCAACTCGCGCTCCTTATCTTGCGAATACCCCTATTATTGTACGTCTTTTTTGAGGCGGAAAATCTTAAGGGACGATCCAAATTGACCCGCGTTGGAGGCTTTCAAACAGTTGATCGAGATGGGTTTGAGTAGTCGGGGAGAAGGATTGTTCTGAGAGGATAGCAGACTTGAGGAGTTGGTAGTCAAGGGGGGTAATTTGGCGGAAGGTTAGAACCCGCTTGATGATGGCTTCGAGGGAGAGAGTAGAGGTAGATGTTTCAGCTAACATGGCTCAACTGCAATTTCTGGGTTAACAATCTCTATAATCTCGCGATCGCTCGATATGTTCTGTGATAGGTGAGTTGAGTGTTTTGTGAATTTTGTCAGTCTAAGTTGTGATCTAAATCCGTATGTTTACGGAGATGACGAAAAAACAACGGTTTTGCTGACCGTATTTTTACGGATTATCTTGAAATCCTGAAGCGGATCATCAGCTCACCAATAGAGATTTCCCTGGCGATCGCTTTGTTCTAAAATAGTCGGTTGATTGTTAGGGGAGAACAAATTTTCGAGATGATTCCGCCCCATTACGCTAAAAAATCTAAAAGAAGTAGGTCAGGGGATGGGGAAACTCACCACGATCAACACTAAGACACGAAGTTTTTATGGGTTAAGTGGTTTTTCTTCATTCCCAAGACTGTTTTCTTCTTGAAAACTGCGATCAATCTTTCATTAAACCGTTACAATTTATTAGTTAGAATATATTAGTATTGGAGGCAGTCCAACGGTTTATACACGTCCCCTGGCTCGTTTGATTGAACAATTGCAACGCCTTCCTGGAGTTGGCCCTAAAACCGCTCAACGTCTGGCGATGTATATTATTAAACGTTCTGATACAGAAGTTGAAGCGCTCGCCCAAGCTTTGTTAGATGCGAAAAAACAGGTAGGCTTGTGTAAAGTCTGTTTTCATTTATCGGCTGAACCCATTTGTGAGATTTGTCGCAACCCCCAACGAGATAATGAAACGATCTGTGTGGTGAGTGATTCTCGGGATGTGATTGCGATTGAAAAAACCCGAGAATATCGCGGAAAATATCATGTTTTAGGGGGTGTTATTTCGCCGATGGATGGTATTGGGCCAGAACAATTAACGATTGAACCGTTAGTGCGGCGGGTTAGTCAAAACAAAATACAAGAAGTAATTATTGCCATTAGTCCGAGTGTAGAAGGCGAAACCACAACGTTATATGTTGGACAACTTCTTAAACCCTTTACCCGGGTAACACGCATTGCGTTTGGTTTACCAATGGGTGGAGATTTAGAATATGCCGATGAAATTACTCTCGCTCGTGCGTTAGAAGGAAGACGAGAATTTGATTAAATCTTTGATCAAATTATAGCAACATTATTTCTGTAGGGGCGGGTTCCGCTTATATTGCTTCTATGAAAATAGAAATCTATATGAACCCGCCCAAATCTATTCTCAGAAAATGCCTAGAGGCAATTGACAAGAATTGACTAGCTAAAAAGTTCGCTAGAAGAGGTTTCTGATTCGAGATTAAACAACATTTCCAAAGTAGCCATCGCTCGACGTCGGGCTTCAATATCTTGCTGCGCCCGCAGTTGTACCATCGGATCATGAAGAATTTTATTGACAATTCCTCGGGTTAAGGCTTCAATCACTTCTTGATGTTTTTCGGCAAATTCTGAACCTAAACGAGACAACGCTTTTTCTAATTCTTGTTCTCGAATGCCTTCAATTTTTTGTCTTAAACAACTAATAATTGGCACGGTTTCTAAACTCCGCCACCAGACATCAAACGCCTCAACTTCTTCTTCGAGTAAAACTTCAGCTTCTTGAGCCATTTGACGGCGAGTTTCGTGATTTTGAGCGACAACCGCTTTGAGATCATCGACATTAAATGCTCGAATATTCTGCAATTCACTGACATCCGCCGCCACATTACGCGGAACTGAAATATCAACCACCATCAAGGGTTTATCAGGGTCTAAAGCTGCTTCTAATTTAGCGCGATCTAAAATCGGTTCCGTTGCACCTGTACTGGTAAAAACAATATCAGATTCAGAAATTGCCTTCATCATTTCTGACAACGGAAGCAATTGTAAATCAGCCTCTCGAAACTGACTGGCTAATTCTTCCGCCCGTTGTAGAGAACGGTTAACAATAGCAATTTGAGTCGCGCCTTTTGACAGTAAATGCTGCACTAATAAGCGCGACATTTTACCCGCACCGATAATCGCAACCCGATAGCCCCGGAGATCTTCTAATTTCATTTGTACCAGTTCTACGGCTGCCGAACTAATGGAAACTGCACCTGTGCCAATATTCGTTTCGGTACGCACCCGTTTTCCGGCGGTAATCGCTTGTTTAAATAAGCGGTTGAGAATTTGACCAATACCTTGATAACGTTGACCGAGTTTGTGAGTTTGTTTAACTTGCGCCAGAATCTGACCTTCACCTAAAACTAAACTATCCAAACCCGCCGAAACTCGCATCAAGTGCATAATTGCATCTTCATGGAGCAAAGTAAATAAATGAGGACGCAATTGTTGTAAGGGTAACTTGCTTAATTCTGACAAAAACTGAGTCACTTCTCGAATACCCGGTTGAGTTTCCGAAGCCACCACATAAATTTCCATGCGGTTACAAGTGCTAAGAACAGCCACTTCCTCAATATGAGGATAACTCAACAAATGAGCGATCGCACTTTCGATTTGTGGTTCTGGAATACTCAGTTTTTCTCGAACATCAACGGGAGCCGTTTTGTGACTTAAACCTACAACTGCAATATTCATAAAACCGTTGTTTGTTAATTTTTTTTTGTTAGTAACTTGCTTTGAGGGCGGACTGAACATCGTGATCATCAATTCTAGATAGTCCGAGATCAGTCTCAAACTCACCCTGATCGAGAAATGGGGAATTACTGATCAAGTTTTTCAAGTTCAGTTCCCCATTCCTTACTCCTCTACCTTTAGTGTAGCTGTAGAGATTTCGGTTGATCGAACATATGGATTGTATCGACAAACCGAGCAGTCATAGACTGAGAAGAAATAACCAAACTCTGAGTCCGTGCGCCACCGTGGAAGAAGCGAACCCCTTCCATCAGCGTTCCGGGAGTAATTCCACAGGCAGCAAACAACACCGTTTCACCGGAAGCCAACTCTTCAGCATTGTAAACGCGATCAGGGTCGTTAATTCCCATTGATTTTAAGCGTTCTAAATTGCTTTCTTTGCTTTCTCCGATTAAACCTGTTCCGACCACTTCGGGATCATAAATCAGTTGTCCTTGGAAATGACCCCCTAAACAGCGCATCGCTGCCGCAGAAATCACCCCTTCAGGTGCCGCACCAATTCCCATCAACGCATGAATATTAGTTCCTGAGAAGGCACAAGAAATCGCCGCAGAAACATCACCATCACTAATCAGTCGAACTCGCGCCCCAGCAGCACGAATTTCGTTAATTAAATCCTTGTGACGAGGACGATCCATCACCACAACCACCATTTCTTCAACACTGCGGCTCATGCAGTCTGAGAGAATTTTCAGGTTTTCGGTCGCTGATTTGCGAATATCAACATGATTTTTCGCCACAGCCGGGGCTGCTAACTTCTTCATGTAAAAGTCAGGTGCCGCAAATAGACCGCCTTTTTCAGAAATGGCTAAAACCGCCATTGAACCATTTTGACCATAGGCGACTAGGTTTGTGCCTTCACAGGGGTCAACTGCAATATCGATTTCTAGTAGTTGGTTGGGATCGCAAAAGCTAGAAGCATTTTCTTGAGTACAAATGCCAACTTCCTCACCAATATAGAGCATCGGTGCCTCATCCCGTTCCCCTTCCCCGATCACAATGCGGCCTCTCATGTGAATCTGGTTCATGCGCTTCCGCATTGCTTCGACAGCCACTTGGTCGGCAGTATTTTTTTCTCCTTTACCCATCCATCGAGCCGAGGCGATCGCTGCCTGTTCAACGACTTCGATGATCTCTAAACCAATGACATTATCCACGAATTTTATCCTCCCAACATCTGAGCTTGCCGGATTCGATTAGGCACTCCCAGTGTTAAAGTCTATCAGAGGCAGGGATCGGCTTGACATTCTCTAGCCGATGGTTTGTGTTAAGTTTTGCTTCTTTGTTCTTCTTGTCCTCTGTCTCCGCTAAGCTCAAGAGCCGTTTGAATGAACATTCTGATTTTGGTTTAATGTAAAAGATAGCAAAGCTAACTCAACTTCAGCATAATTCGGCAGCACCGAAACCCTATCTCCTGCTGAACTGTTTCTTCCTATGCTCCCTGCTGATGGGCAATGTCAGTACAAAAAAACCATGAGCAATACCGTCAGCACCCCGCTCTAAAGAGACGGGGCATCATGCTTCTCTTTTTAGGTAGCTGACCAGCCTAAGTCCCTTGAGGACTACGTTATCGGTGAGAGTTAACGTTCCTACCCTGAGATGCTTGCCAGTCGAAGGCTCATGAACCACAGCATTAAACAGTCCTACGAGGGGTAAGACAGTGTGTTGTGGAAAGTACCGACCGATAACATTGGCTCGGCAAACATTACCCCAGAAATGGGTGTTGGGGGCAACCATACCCCCATTAATTTTTTTATACAGGCGGTTTTAACCGCTCGTGTCGTTTTTCCTCCCCGGTCAAAAGACACGGGGCTTCCAAACTCCCGGAGGTTTCTCGTGATTGTTATTCAAGATTCCGATTTTGAAACCGAAGTCCTGAGTGCTGAACAGCCTGTTTTAGCTTACTTTTGGGCGACTTGGTGTGGCCCGTGTAGACTGGTGTCGCCTTCTATTGAAGCGATTGCTCAAACCTATGGCGATCGCTTGAAGGTTGTTAAGCTAGAAGTAGAGGTCAATCCCAATGCAGTTAAAACCTGCAAAGTAGAAGGTTTACCCGCTCTGAGGTTCTTTAAAGATCAACAAATGATTGCATCCCACGAGGGAGCTATCACCAAAGAAAATTTACTAAAATGGGTTGAACAAGAACTTGAGAACAGCAAAAATTCCTAATCGCAGAAAGTGTCAAACCAAGACTTTCTGAGTGAGGACGGGTGAACGCAGTTGCTATAGGTTTGAGGAAATCTAGCCTTTAGTTAAACTTTACCCGTTCTGTTTTTTTTCTGAGAACTGATACCGTTTCTCTTGAATAGTGCAACTAAGTCCCACCCCCCCTTTTTGAGAGGGCATCAAGGGGGGGATAGCATCTTTTGAAGGGGCTGGGGGGAGCAATTATAGCAGAGAAAGAGTTGATTAGGACACTGTTTTTCTGTCAAATCCTTTTATGATAAAGGTTTCAATTCTGTCTCCTGTCTCCTGTCTCCTGACTTCTGCTATAGATGCAACTTCATAGAGAATTGGTATGATGCAGAATTCCCGAAGTCGAATTGAATAATTTTTGTACAAATTGTTGAAAATCAATTGAAAATAAACTCCTGACGGCTATGCAGTTTTCCCAGCGTTTACAACTTCTGCAATCTAACGTTTTTGCGGATATGGATCGCGCCAAAGCCAAAGCGTTAGCCACCCAACGAGATTTAATTGATCTCTCTCTGGGTTCCTCTGATCTCCCGGTTGCCGATCGTATTTTAGATCGTATCCGAGACTCTATTTCTGATACTAGCACTCACGGTTATGCCTTATTTCACAGTACCCAAGCCTTCCGAGAAGCTGTAGCCAACTGGTACACCCGCAAATATGGCATTTCTGCTGATCCTGAAACCGAAGTCTTACCGTTAATTGGTTGTCAAGAAGGAACCGCCCATTTACCCTTAGCGATCCTGAACCCTGGAGATTTTGCACTGTTACAAGATCCCGGTTATCCTTCTCATTTTGGCGGTGTTTGTTTGGCTGGGGGTCAAATTTACACCATGCCGATGTTAGCAGAAAATGGCTTTTTACCTATATTTGAAGACATTCCTGAAGCCGTTTTAACTCAAGCCCGAATGATGATTTTGAGTTATCCTCATAATCCCACAACAGCGATCGCCCCGTTGTCGTTTTTTCAGAAAGCCGTTGAGTTTTGTCAGAGACATGATTTAATTCTTGTCCATGATTTTCCCTACGCTGACTTTGTGTTTGGGGAGAATCTCCCGCCTTCTATTTTTCAAGCCGATCGCAAAAAAACGGTATCTATCGAATTTTTTACCTTCTCTAAGTCCTACAATATGGGGGGCTTTCGCATCGCCTACGCCATTGGCAATTCTCAAGTGATCCAAGCGTTACGACAGGTAAAAGCTGTAGTTGATTTTAACCAATATCGGGGGATTCTCAACGGGGCGATTACCGCTTTAGAAGAACCCCAGGAGTTGATCAAACACACTGTTGACACCTTCCGACAGCGACGGGATGTATTTGTTCAAGCCATGCAGGATATCGGCTGGACTATTCCCACACCCCCAGCAACATTATATGTCTGGGCGAAGTTACCTGAACCTTGGAGTCAAGACTCGGTTCACTTCTGTACTCAGCTTGTCGAAAAAACAGGCGTTGCAATTTCTCCCGGTGTGGGGTTTGGGAAATCAGGAGAAGGATATGTTCGCTTCGCCCTGGTTCGTCCCCCTGAGATTTTAACCCAAGCCGTAGAGAGAATCGCTGAGTTTCTCCAAAAATCGGGCTAACTTTTCCCATCTCAGTCTGAGTCTACACTCTAAAAACCCGGTGCGCGACAAAGTTACCGGGTTTTTATTCCCCAATTCAAGCAAGTCATCAGAGTTTTTACGAGACTTTAAAATAATAAATGAGCTATTTTTTCACTTCTCCGTAAATATACTGAGATTTTTTTTTAAGTAAATTTAGTTGATTCTACGGATTTAATTTACCTTTACACAGGCTATAATAAATTCATCGAAGATTTATAGATTTTCCCGTTCAAGTCTGCTTATAATGGGCGTAGACAGAAAAAGCTAATCAAAAGAAAGAAGTAAAACAGATGATTAATCATCTAGGTTTAAAGGCTAGCAAGCTCTTCCTACCATCTCTTATGGGTCATCTCTAAAAAATCACATATTTCTCACAGAATCAGGTGACATGAATCACAAATAAACTAGAAAAATCTAGGTTAAAACAGAATCATCATCACCTCACAAGTTAACCCCGATAACACACTTTTAACACTCAGGAGAAATAATCATGTCTGGATTAATCAATAAATTTTTCGTAGGTGCTTCAGTTGTCGTTGGAATGAGCGCAATCAGCGTAACTCCAGCATTTGCAGGTAATCTCACCAACGTTCAATTTGATGGAACTGACTACAGAACTTATAACTACGAGACAATTACAAACCGTGTAGAAGCTGATGCAATCTCGGCTTTAACTGATGGTGATTCTTTAACGAATGTTGAGCTAGCTGCGAGTGATGAAATGGGAAGATCTCGCGTTGGCTTTAGCGGATTACTCAATGGAGTTGGCGTTAAAGTTGAAAGTGTGACAGCAGCAGACTGGAATATCTTTGGCGGACAGTGGTTGAATGATTTTCAAGCAGCTTACTCCAACCTCTCTAACGCTACAGTTTCAATTCCATTTTTAGGCTCTATTAATGTAGGTGAAGTTGTTGCTGGTGCAATTCAAGGAGGACTTGCTCGTTCTGGAGATGTCAATATCGGCTCATTTGTTCAAGACGATATAACAGGTGAATATCAATTGAACATGGTTGGACATTACAACCTTCTCGATGCGCCTTATGTTAAGAATGCGCTAACTACACAGCAAATAAATACGATTAAGGGCTTCATGGGTGGTAATCCCCTGCAAATTAGTGAAGTCGCTAAAGTGACTATCGGGGGTGAAGTTCACTACGCTTACAGCTTCGGAGCAACTGCAACCGGAATTTTAGCCGCAGACGCCGCACCTGGCGATACTTCCTCTCATACAGGTCTCTACACTTGGAGTCGAGCAGGTCAGCCTCCTGTTGCTGCGGTTCCTGAACCCTCTACAATGTTAGGCTTAATGGCTGTGGGTGGACTGTTCGCTGCTGCAAAACGCAACTCCAAAAAAGCTTAAATTTTACAATTTTTGTTTATAGTCTGAGTCATGGTGGGAGCCTTACAGCTCCCTTTTTTTTATCGGAAATCGGAGTTTTAGCAATCAGCAGAGAACGTGTTTAAAACTTCTTTGTGTTCTTTGTGCCTTTGTGGTTAAATGAGGCTTGCTCCGGGTCAATATACCAGCACTCACTGCTATAACTCCATAAATTCAATCCTTGGCCCTGTTGAATCTTTAACCATTCCCACTCCCGTGAAACCCCAACGTTGTAAAATTGCTTTGAGTTGAGAACCCGAAATCGATTCTACACTAAAACGATCAGCCACATCCCAAGCGTGTTTATTAAGATAACTCAACGCCTCAAAATCTTCAGAAAAAATCAACAAAAAGCCTTGAACAGAATCGGGGTTTGGTCGAGCGGTAACATATTGACCATCGATTTTTGAACGCAGAAGATAATAAATCTGAGAATACATTTAAATTCCTGTTTTCCAACTTTCAAGAAAGGTTCAAATGAGCAGAAAAATCTAACTTTAGAGTTTATTTTCCTATTTTAGATTTTCTAACTTAATGCGCGGATCAACAACTTTCAGCAGCAAATCCGCCAAAAGATTCCCAATAATTAACATCACCGCACCCATCATCAAACTCGCCATCACCAAATACAAATCTTGCTGTCTAACGGCTTGTAAAACCAGTTTACCCAGTCCCGGCCAATTAAAGAAGTTTTCGGTAATAAAAGCACCGCCTAATAAACCCGCAAACTCAAAACCGAGTAGCGTAATTAAAGGATTAATCGCATTTCGCAAAGCATGAACGTAAATCACACGATTTTCGGGAAGTCCTTTTGCGCGTGCAGTTTGAATGTAGTCTTGACGCAATACATCCAATAATTGTCCGCGCATTAATCGTTGTAAACCCGCAAAACTGGTGATACTTAAAGCAATAGTCGGTAAGATCATATGCCATGCTAAATCTGCAATTTTCCCACCTAAAGAAAGATCGGGAAAATCAATGCTTGTCATTCCGCCAATGGGAAATAAAGGAGAAGTATTTTGAGCCAGATAGAGTAATAATAAAGCCGTGATAAACGCGGGGAATCCTTGACCTGTATAACTAACGACTTGCAAAACTCGATCTAGCCTTTTATTTTGATGAACGGCGGCAATAATTCCCAGAGGAATGGCAATCGCCCAAGTCGCGATCAGAGAGGAAATTGCTAGTAATAACGTGGGTGGAACTCGTTCCCATAATAACTCAGAAACGGGTCTACGGTTCTCAAAACTAAAGCCAAAATCTCCTTGAGTCAGAATTTGTTTTAACCAAATCCAATATTGTTGAACCGCAGGTTTATCTAAACCAAACTGTTCTCGGAGTTGTTCAATCGTTTCTTGGGAAATTTGCGGCATATTCTCATATTTATCTAAGAAATTGCCAGGTGCAAGCTGAGTAATGGTAAAACAAAGCGCTGAGGCTAAGAGGAGAGTAATAGCAGCCTGTACAAGTCGCTTGGTAATATAAGCAAAAGTGTCATTGGCAAATAACGATTGAATCGAATCCCAAAAGCGCTTTCTAACTTGAGTAAAAGTTTCACTGGTCATTGCAACTATCAATTCAAAAGTAAAAAGTAGAGACGTTGTAGGCAACGTCTACAGAAAAGTTAGAAGTCTTACCCATTTCCGATTTTGTTGGGACGAGGAAATTCATCAATTTTGAGCAAACATTTTGGGAATGGGTATCCCTCATCCGATGGTGAACTACTCGTATTGTAATAAACTCACAATCGGTACATCGGGCAAATTTTGTCGTCCGGCTAGGGCGATTAACTCAATAATAAAAGCCAAACCCACCACTTCGCAGCCCGCTTTTTCCACTAATTGAACCGTTGCTTGGGCGGTACCGCCTGTGGCAATCAAATCATCAACAATTAATACCCGACTCCCCGGCAACATGGCATCTTGGTGCATTTCCAGGCGATCCTTGCCATACTCTAACTGATATTCAACGGCATAGACAGGGGCAGGCAACTTTTTCGGCTTGCGAACCGGGACAAACCCAATTCCCAACTGATAAGCCAGAGGAACCCCAAATAAAAAGCCCCGAGACTCCATACCGACGATGTAATCTGGAGAGAGGGATGAGGATTTTTCGGTCAATTGGTCAATGGTATACCGTAAACCTTCAGGATGAGACAACAAAGTTGTAATATCCCGGAAGACAATTCCCGGCTGAGGAAAATCTGGAATATCACGAATCAGAGACTTGAGATCCATAAATCGTTAGGATAGGTGTAGTGGTTGATCTTCCCACGGTTTAAACTTGTGGGTATTTTGGCTCGAGTTTTGTAAGCCATACCCCCATTTGGGGGTCACGGGGGCGAACGAGCAGGCGAACAGACGCCTCAAAAATCCTACACTAGAAGATTACAGAGTTTAGCAGTATACATTGCTAAATTGCAGCAAGTCATTTAGCGGTGTATCCCTAGTTGAGAAAATGTCAAAATGCTCATTGAGAGTTGATCGAAACCAATTCGGATCAGAATAGATTATAAAAATTGCGGGTATCCCTAAATGATGTCCTGTTCTTTAAAGCTATATTCTTCTCTAGCCATTGCCCGTCTGTCGTGAATTTCGTTAACCGTAAGTGTAAATGCAAGTAGAAAGTACCACCACTCCCTCAACCCCGATCATTTTGGACAGCTTACCGGATTTTCCGCTCTCCGATAAAGGATGTCCTCGTCGTACCCGTTTGCAAATCGATCTGATGTTGCTGGCAATTGAAGCATTATATCTCGGCGGTTCTGAACATATGTTGGCGTTGATCCCCCAACTCGAACTGCAAGATATTATTAAAAATCGGGTGGTATTGTGGCAACTCCGCAGCACGAACCCTCTACGCCGTAACAGTCAGCGACGCCCATTGAGTCTTTCAGAAGCCAAAGCGTTAGTTGTGATTATCTGTAGTTTGGGGCGGAGATTAACCGTTCGGATTCGTCAGTTATTGATGGACTATGAACAGATGAAAAAGAAGCAAAAGCCGATTGAACAGAACTTACAACTGTCGAATTATCTTGAACGCTTTCGCGCCCACTTTCGCAGCCGTATGAATCCACGCCGAGCGGGTGTGATGGCTTATAGTTCTAATGAGAAGTTAGATGCTCTGGCGATGGACTTGTTGAGAAAATTGCTATTTTGTACTGGCACTGCCGGAATGCAAAGATTTTGGATTAGTTTGTTTGATGGAGAAATAGAATGACAATAGAACGTCAGTACAGTTTGCCCAACTGCAAGCTGATTTTACAAGGCTTAAGTGATGGTAGCAGCAGCCCCAACGACAAACGCCCTCCCATCTCGCTGCTGATGAACGCTGAATGTCATTTTGTGGGTCATCCTCAACCCCTAACGGGCGGACGAGATTTTTTTGAGAGTTTGGTCAAACAAGTTAGTCAATACGCTCAAGGGTTTCTCAGTGGCATCTCCTTACCTGAGTCTACAAATGGTCAGAAGGAGATTGTCCAAATGCAAAGAATTGATGAAAATTTGCATCGGTTAGTGGTTGATTATTCTAACAATACAGAACCATCCACACCGAACGCCTCAACCCAACAAGTTGATTTGAATACGGTACAACTGTTTGACCTTGTAGAAGCTGTTGATCAATTTTTTGCCGATTCGCGGACTTTACCTGATCTATCCTTGCAGTTGCGCCCCCTATCGAGAAGCACTCTCAAAGCTGAAAAACCCCTGACTGAACGGGCCTTACCTGCGGCGATTGGTGTATCTAGTATAGCAGTGGCGGCGATCGCTTTATTCTTTATTCCGGTTCCTGATGTTCGCCGTCCTGAAGAACCTGTTCCTCAATCTCAAAGCCAAACGGAAACCCTAGAAACTCCTACTGCTAGCGGTTCGGCTGATCCGCCTATCTCACCCACTCCCCTTCTTGAAACCCCTGAACCGTCTTTAGAGTCTAGCCTGACTTCTCCCCCGTCTATTAATGATCCCGTTGAAGTCGAACGTCTACAAGCGTTGTTGGTTGAGGAAATCAACCGAGAATGGTTAGCAGAACCCACTTTTACAGAACCGTTAATTTATCGGGTGAGTGTGGCTGCCGATGGTGCAATTGTCGGTTATAAAGCGATTAGTAATGTCAGTTCCACTGAAGAAGATCAAATTCCTTTGTCTCAACTTTTGTATAAACCCGTTGGAACTCGCACTTCTGATGAACCTTTAGCAGATTATCAAGTGACTTTTAATCCTGATGGTATTTTAGATGTGAAACCCTGGAACAAGAACAGCGAAAACTAATTCTAACAATCAACCCCATGAGTTTTTGGGGGGAGACTCATTCCAACTGCGAAAAGTTGTCCCCTTAACCGGATAAACCCTTAATCACACCGAAAAATTCTGAGAACTTGCGGGTTGGACTGGCTTCTCTCTACCCCAGAATTGATCAGTATGGGCGGCAGGGATAGTCCCTACAATGAAACTCAACCCGCCCCTACTCCTTTTCTACCCCAAAACATTGACCGATGACTAAATCATCTCCCCAAGCCAAAAAAATTCCCACCCCGAAGCCTCGAACTCCTGTTTCTGTTGTTGTGCTGTCTATTTTGTTTCGGCTCCTGTTACTCGGAGTTGGAGGCGGTTTTTCCTGGATAATCGGTATGGCGATCGCTCATGTTTATCCGAGTACCCGTTCACAACCCCCCTTAGTCGAAAAGTTATTCTTTCGTTCCTCTGAACCTCAAACCTCCCCAACTCCTCTTTCGACTAATATCTCATCCCCTTCTCCCTCTCCGATTTCACCTCAAGTTCAACTCAATAGCCAACAGCGTCAGCAACTGCAAACTCAACTCCAAGATCTGCAACAGCAACTCAATACGCTTATTGGTCGTACCGCCGCCCTGGAAACGCAACTGGGAATGAGTCGCCCCAGTGAAACCCTCGAAAAACGTCTACAAATTATTGACCGACAATTATCAACTGAGGATCTGAGTCTGAGTAGTTCTCCGCCTCCTGCTGTGACTCCGACGATAACTTCCACTTCCTCCAACCGTTTTCGGGGTTCTCAAGGCTTGGTGGTGACGCTTCCGAGTGATGTGTTATTCGTGACGAACACGAACAGTCTGCGTCCGGGTGCAAGTGTCATTCTAGATACTTTAATTGCGGATCTCGAAAATTATCAAGGGGCAGCCGTGCGGGTAGCCGCTCACACTGATAATACAGGTAATCCTCAAGATAATCTGAGTCTGTCCTTACAACAAGCCGAGGCGATCGTTGCCTATCTCTCAACGGCTGCGGGTTTAAAGTATCATTGGGTCGCGATTGGCTATGGAGAAGGTCAACCAACGGTCGAAAATAATTCTAATACCAATCAACAGCTTAACCGACGGATTGAAGTGGCGATTGAACCCTAAACAGTCACCTGTGCGCGTAGGGGCGGGTTCTACCCTTAATATCTGCTTCTAAGTCCCAATTTATTAAACCTGCCCCTAGAGAATTCCCCATTCCCCATTGCCTCCATGAAAATCATCTTTTTTGGTACGCCTTTATTTGCGGTTCCCAGTTTAGAACGGTTGATTAATCACCCGGAATTTGAAGTGTTAGCCGTTGTTACTCAACCGGATAAACGACGAGGACGGGGCAGCCAGTTAACGCCTTCTCCGGTGAAATTAAAAGCTCTAGAGCATCAAATTCCGGTTTGGCAACCGAAACGGGTTAAAAAACACACAGACACCCTGTTGAGCCTGCAACAAGCCTCTGCTGATGCGTTTGTTGTTGTCGCCTACGGACAGATTTTATCGTTGGAAATTTTGCAGATGCCCCGTTTAGGCTGCATCAATGGTCATGGTTCGATTTTACCCCAGTATCGCGGCGCGGCACCGATTCAATGGTGTCTTTACAACGGTGAGACGGAAACCGGAATTACCACGATGTTGATGGATGTGGGAATGGATACCGGGCCAATGTTGCTGAAACAATCTTTACCGATAGGATTGTTAGATAATGCGGTTGATCTAGCCCAAGGTTTATCGAGTTTAACGGCTGATTTATTAGTCGAAACCCTGATCAAGTTAAACAACCGCGACATTCAACCCATCCCTCAAGATGACACTCAAGCCACCTACGCGCCTCTAATTAAACCCGAAAATTATCAGCTAGACTGGTCAAGGTCTGCACTCGCCCTTCATCACCAAGTTAGGGGATTTTTCCCCAATTGTGGGAGTCTGTTTCGAGAAAAAGATTTAAAAATTAGTGCAACGGTGCCAATAGGTGTAGAACTTCCCCCAGAGTATCAGGAACTGGCTCAACAATGGCCTCGGTTGTCGCAGTTATCGGGAAAGCCTGGAGAAATTGTCCAGATTGTTAAACGGTTCGGGCCAATTGTACAGACGGGTGAGGGATTATTATTATTGCAGGAAGTGAAACTCGCGGGAAAACGGGCGCAGTCGGGTTGGGACTTTGCCAATGGTACTCGTATCGCTTGCGGAGAAATTTTGGGTTAGAATTGAGCTACAAGCAGGGTCGGGTCGCTACTCCCCAAAAATCAGCCTCTTGATTTAAAAAACATCTTTATCTGATCGATCCAGTCTTGAACTGATCACTCAGAACCGTTTTTTAAGTCGATTTCTACGCTCACTTCACCACGTTGTTGAAGTGCAATTTTTCAGTTGAGTTTAACCCCCCATATTTTGCAATTGATCGCGGTGCAATCTTATTGTTATTTTTTTTTTGAACTTCTCTTTCCAATGCTATCTGTTTTAGACTAGGATAGAGCAAAAAGAGTAGCAGTAGAACTTAGCGGAAAGTTGAGATGGTTAGCCAAAGCCCCCAGGTCAATTTTGAAGTCATCTTCCCAGAAAATATTCCTCATGTTCATCTTCCCGTTCGCTTGAGTGTCCTTGAAGCGGTTGCTTTCAAAACCACCTGTCAGGCACTCTTAATCGCCGATCCGCCTCCCCAAAAAGTAGTCCTTGATTTCAATCAAACGACATTTATTGATAGTAGTGGAGTCGGTGCTTTAATTAGCAATCTCAAAACCGCAAGAGAAAAAGAAATTGAGTTGATTCTGAAAAATGTTGGCCCTCAAGTGATGGCAGTTTTTTCGCTCACCTCTCTGGATCAAGTATTAACAATTGAGTTAAAATCTGACTCCGTTGCTTCTACTGAGCTTAAATCAGTCAATAAGTCGATTAATAACAATCAGCTTCCGGTTACTCATCCCTCGGTTCGTTCTTGGGTGAAACGTTTGATTGATATTGTCGGTGCAATTGTGGGATTAGGAATTACGGCAATTTTATCGGTTCCGATTATTATCGCGATTAAACGAGATAGTTCGGGGCCGATTTTCTTTGGTCAAGTTCGTTGTGGTTGGATGGGAAAAAAGTTCCGTATGTGGAAATTTCGGTCAATGACAGCCGATGCAGAACAGCGTAAACATGAGGTTCCTAACGAAGCCACTGGTCATATTTTTAAAAATACAAATGACCCCCGAATTACCAACGTAGGTCGTTTTTTACGACGAACCAGTTTGGATGAACTGCCTCAATTTTGGAATGTTTTAAAAGGAGATATGAGTTTAGTGGGAACTCGTCCTCCGACTCCAGATGAAGTTGAACGATATGAAGTTCCACAATGGCAACGCTTGGATGTCAAACCGGGAATGACGGGAGAATGGCAAGTTAGTGGTCGTTCTCAAGTTAAGGATTTTGAAGATATTATCCGCCTGGATTTACAATATCAAGAAAATTGGAGTTTGATCTATGACTTGCAACTCATTATAAAAACTATAATGGTGTTGTTTAATAAAAATAGTGGTGCAATGTAATCAAATTCATGGGAGATGATACGCTTGTGGTGCGATCGCATCTTCAGGTTCAGACCGATCTGAATGCCCTGAATGAGATTCTACAGTGGTTTGAAAAGCAAACCTCAACTGTTTTGTCTGAGGATCTGTCATATCAATGCAAAATTGCTCTGACAGAAGGCTTTACCAATGTAGTTCGCCATGCTCACCGTACCCTTTTATCCACAACACCGATTGACTTAGAAGTGACGATTTTCCCCCATTACATTGAAATGCGAATTTGGGATCTCGGTCAACCGTTTGACTTAGAACAGACTCTCCAGTATGTTCGTCATTTACACACAGATCCCCTCGCCCATGAGGGAAGTCGCGGACTTCTATTTATGCAGAAACTCACGGATGAGTTATTCTATACTCGCACAGAGGATGAACGCAATTGTTTGTTAATGCGAAAACGAATTTCTAAATCCTTCTAAGGTTAAATCAGGGACATCTACTCTTGGTCATTAATCACGGTAAAAACAACGGTTAGCAAGGAAAAAAAGCGTCGCATCCAATTTACACTCCCTGTTCTTGAGAGTAATGACGACTTTAAACCCTGAAAGTTATCGCAGTGAGCGCTAGTATCTTTACAAGGATAAAGCCTCATTTAACTACCAAGACACAAAGAACACAAGGAAGTTGTAAACAGGATCTCTGCTGATTGCTATATGACAGTTTTCTTAACTCCCAAATCGAGAATTCATTAATCATTTTATGGACGAAAGCCAATCTGAATGGAAACGCCTAGATCGCTTTGTTGAAATGCGTTCAGCTTGGCTAACCGTCATTGGTGAACATTTCCAAGATGATCAAGGAAAAAATTTGGAGTATTGGCGAGTTGAAAAAGCGGATTCTGTCGTGATTTTAACGATGAAATCTGATCAATTTTTGCTTCCCGTTCCCATCTATCGCCCCGGTTTAGATCAGGTTACGCTTGATTTTCCAGGAGGACGAGTTCCTCCTGATAAAACACCGGAAATAATGGTTCCTGATATCTTAAAACGAGAGTTAGGAATTGTTCCTGAAGATATTTTTAAACTCACGGCGTTGAATCGGACAGGTTGGGCAATTAACAGTTCTTTTTCTAATCAAAAACTTTACGGTTTTGCTGTACAAATTCATCCTGATGCTGCGGTAATTTCCGAAAAAATTGGTGCAACTTATCCCATCACTTTCTCTGGAATTAACGCTCTACTCCAAGATTTAACCTGTCTTCAATGTCGGGCGATGGTATTAGAATGGCAAAGGCTTTACAGTGAACAGTTAACAGTGACCAGTGACCAGTTTAGACTGTAAACTGTAAAAACTGGTAACTGTAAACTGTTCACTGCCTGTTCCCTATTTATTATCTAACGGGTAAGGGTTCAGGCTTCAATAATTCCGTTAGCATTTCCGCCGGAGGATCGTTATGAGGCCAAGCAAAGGCATGACGAAATGCTGCTCGTTGACAGGCTTGTAATTGCCGAAAATCAATAATATCCAGCGTCAACAAATTCTCATACTCAAACGGTAAACGCACATTATGCAGTCCGGCGTTATCGGTACAGATTGCAATATCAACTCCCGCCTCAAAACACCGTTCAAATACTACTTTTAGCTGACGGATATCTTCTAGGGTTCCTGTCTTAATATAAGTCGTCGGACAGACTTCTAAACATTGCTTTTGACTGGCTAATTCGCTTAATAATTCTGGATATTTTAACGGAATTTGGATGCCATGACCAATTCGCATTAAATAGGGGAGAAGTTCGGGATAACAACCGTCTGCTGTTTCATAAACATGACCTGTTGTTTTTAACCCTTGTGATCGCGCATATTTGTACAGGCTGACAAACTCATCGAGGCGATCGCGATAATGAGCATCTCCGCCTGCTAAATCCACTGCACAAACATATTGAGGCATTTGCGCCGCTAAGTCAACAATGGCTTTATTCACCTCGTAGGGAAGCCGAGAGTGCATACAGAGAATTTGACTGGTAACGATGGGATATTCGTTTAACTGGCTGGCTTTCCCGACAATTTCCACCACTTGCGCCATTGCTTCTATCCGTTCCGACTGACTGAGGTGTTCGGGTGTCCGCAAATAAGGTGTATAACGTAATTCTAAATAAGCCAAATTTTCAAAGGTGTACGCCCCTCGCATTAACCGATAAATAAAATAGGGTAATGTCTCAGCCGTTTGGACGTGTTCTACCATTGTATGCAGTTCTAAATACTCATCGAGAGTATTACGAGGCTTGGTATAAAATTCCTCAAACTCTGGGTATTGGGGGAAGCGTTGGGCTAAATCGTCGTTATGGCGTCGGAAATACCGCCAGAGAACTCGGGGAACAACTGAACCACCTAGATGGCGATGTAATTCTGCGTGTAACGTCATAAGAATTTTAACTCAATTGAATCAAAGAACAGCATTGGGTCTCGGGTTATCGAGACAGAGAAGATATTGAATCGCCCTATCAGAATTTCTTGATATGCTTCTAATCTTAACAAAACTTAATGGTTTCAGCTTGACAAGAAATTATTTGACAGAAATAATACAGGGTGAGAAAATCAAGATTTGTGTAAACTAGAAGCTTGGCGTAGAATTCCCTTGGCTAACGTAATTGTGGTCGGTGCCCAGTGGGGTGACGAAGGAAAAGGTAAAATAACCGATCTGCTGAGTCGTTCGGCAGATGTTGTGGTTCGCTACCAAGGCGGTGTGAATGCAGGTCATACCGTTGTTGTCAATGGTCAAACCTTTAAACTGCATTTGATTCCGTCGGGGATTTTGTATCCCGACACGGAATGTATCATTGCAGGCGGGACGGTGATTGACCCGAAGGTACTGATCCAAGAACTTGATCAAGTCGAAAGCCTCAATGTTTCTACAAGCAAGCTAAAAATTTCTCAAACGGCTCATGTTACGATGCCGTATCATCGACTGTTTGACCAGGCTTCAGAAGAACAACGGGGAAACCGTAAAATCGGAACAACGGGCCGGGGTATTGGGCCGACCTACGCAGATAAATCAGAACGGACGGGTATTCGGATGATCGATCTGATGAATCCCGAAGGATTGCGAAGTCAACTCGAATGGACGATTAGCTGCAAAAATGTCGTCTTAGAAAAATTGTACAACTTACCGCCCCTTAATCCTGAAGCAGTTATTGAAGAATATTTAGGCTATGCCGAACGCCTACGTCCTCATGTGGTAGATTCTTCTTTGCGGTTGTATGAAGCCATTCGCCGTCGGGAAAATATCCTGTTTGAAGGGGCGCAGGGAACCCTTCTAGACCTCGATCATGGCACCTATCCCTATGTAACCTCTTCTAACCCGATAGCCGGCGGTGCTTGTGTGGGCGCAGGTGTGGGGCCAACGGTGATTGATCGGGTGATTGGGGTGGCGAAAGCTTATACAACTCGTGTGGGCGAGGGGCCATTCCCGACGGAAATGGTGGATGGAGTGGGAGAGATATTATGCGATCGCGGGGCTGAGTTTGGGACAACAACCGGAAGAAAGCGGCGCTGCGGTTGGTTTGATGCGGTGATCGGACGGTATGCGGTACGAGTGAATGGGTTAGACTGTTTGGCGATTACCAAGTTAGATATCTTGGATGAATTAGACGAAATTCAAGTTTGTGTCGCCTATGATATTGACGGGGAACGTTGCGAAAATCTTCCCAGTGATCCGCGTCAATTTGCCCAATGTAAACCGATTTATGAAACGTTACCCGGTTGGAAAAAATCAACTGAAAACTGTCGAGATTTAGAAGATTTACCCAAAGCAGCGTTAGATTATTTGAAGTTTCTCGCGGAAATTATGGAAGCGCCGATCGCGATCGTTTCTCTGGGTGCGAGTCGCGATCAAACGATTATTATTGAAGACCCCATTCACGGGCCAAAACGGGGTTTATTAGATTCTAATGGTCAACCCGTTTAGTTTAATTGTCGGGTGGGTCAGAGCGTTAACGTAACAAGAATTATGACGGGTGGAGAGTTCACGCGAAAACTTGAAGAAATTACTCGTAAGATTACTAACGATGAGTTCGAGTTCTCCAAGCACGCGGTCGATCAGTCTATCTTACGTCAAATTCGAGTCGATGAAATCAAGCAAGCAATTAGCAATGGTAAACTGATTGAAGACTATCCTAACGATAAGTACGGCCCTAGTTGTCTCATCGCTGGTTTAACTCAAGCTCAACGACCAATTCATGTTCAATGTAGCTATCCCACCCGACCATTGATTAAAATTATCACAGTGTATGAACCCGATCCCGAACGATGGAATGAAGACTTTACAATTAGGAGGATGAGTAACAATGATCAGTGATCAACAAGAACAACTGGTTGAGAAGCAAGTCACTTACACGCTGGAAATTAATGGCAAGTTCTTCTTAGTTGAAAATGTTCCTGCTCGTGTAAACGAAGAAACAGGCGAACAATTCTTTTCTCCATCAACTGTCGAGCATTTACAACAAATTATTCTGAACAAAACACAGCCGGATCGGGTCATTGAAACTCCCGTGTACAGCTTTGGATAAAATCCATAATTGTGCTATCCGGCTCACTCTACCATCTCAAGTTGACTTGCCAATCTTAATTTTAGCCTTTAGAATGAAGATATAAAAGCATTAATCCTTGTAATTTATCGAGGCTCTCTCAATGCCCAGCCCTGTCCAAGGAACGAGTGGACTATTCCAACTCACTCATGGAGAGATTCAGGGTCGCCTTGATCAGCAGAAGCTATTCGGGTTAGACGAGCTACAGAGGTCTTTATTTAACTTTTGTAAAGTTATATTGACTGCGGACAAGTCAATCCTGCGAAAATTAGGGTTCTACGATCTCGCCCCCTCAGTCCTCCTATATGGGCCACCAAACACAGGTAAGACCAGTTTATGTTACTTCTTGTTTGATCGGCTCAAGCAAGAGGTTACAAATGAGATTAATTTTTATACAGTAGATGTGGGAAGAATGCTAGATCCCGCTCTCGGTCAATCTTCCCGAAATTTAGCGCAAATTTTTGATGATTTACGACAGGTTTGTGCTGATGATTCCTCCGCATTTCTGTTATTAGATGAACTGGATGCTTTTTGCATGAGTCGTTCTCGCGAACAAGAACATGATGCTGTTCGTCGAGCGATGACAACATTGATGCTAGAACTTGATCAATTACGACCCTCGGTAAGTCAACGTTTGATTGTATTTGGTGCAACCAATGTACCTCATCTAGTTGATACCGCAGTTGTTCGCAGATTTACATTAAAGCATCATGTAAATGCTCAGTTATCACTGGATGAGTTTACAGCTTATCTAAACTATTTAAACCAAGAAATAAACTATAAATTTAAGCCCGAAGATTTAAGAAAGCTCTACGATATTTATAAATTTCGGGGGTTTACAGTCGGAGATATTAAAAATTTGTACAAGATTTTATTCATTGAAGTCTTATGTACGAAAGGGGAATTCTCTATTGCAGATAGATTGCTGGAACTCTTTCAGCAAGGATTTTCAACGGGTGAACATTTAGCTAAAACTTATCAGGAGATATCCAATGTCTGATCAGCAATGGGAAACAGATGAAGATCGAATGATGTATCATTATAGAGTCCATAAGCACTTTATCGGATGGGTCATCGAGCGACTAGAATCAGAAGGAATTTCAGCAAGAAGAACCACAGGGAATGACAGGAATGGGGATATTCTCCTTATTAATGAAGAAGATGTTCCTCGTGTTCAACAAATTGTTCGTGAGATTCAAAATAAGTATAACAACAAGTCGAATTAGATAGGGGGGTCAACATGGCACATATTGAAATAAAAACGAAAGATCATATCTATCCGGGGGAGGCACAGAAAATTATAGACAGAGGAACGGTGACTGCAATATTAACTACAGGAAAAATTTCTCCCAAAGCCAAAGCTTTATTTGATGAAGCTAATATTGCTTGGGCTGAAAATGTTCCGGAGAAAGAGTTTATGGAATCTGAAGCTAAGGAGGAAGGTTAATGTTGTCTATCAGCTTTTACTCAATTAAAAAGACATCAGATAAGTCTTCGCAAGTTCTAGAGTTGAATGAACCAGAGGTTATAGAGATAGCAGATGATCTTTATCAGGATCTCGCAAAATCTGAATTTTCAAAAATTGGTCATAATCAATCTATCAAAGTCAAGATAGAAGATGAGGAAAAGGACTTAAAACTGGTCAAATTAAAAACTGATGTTCGTAATAAATTAATTGATTTTTTTAAAGAAAAAATTGTCGTGGAGAGTGAAAAGTTTACTCCAATAAAAAGCTCGGCATCAAAAGATGAAATCAAAAATATAGGTTTTCCTATCATTCAACGAATCAATATGCTGAATGAAATTAGAGCTTTATTGGAAAATAAAAGTTATCAGTATTTAGATCGAACTGATTAACTTCGTTTTTTTAACAAATCGGCTCATCATATACTTGTCGGGTGGGTTAGATCATTAACAGAACGAAAAAATCGATAAATTTGTTATCAGACCCACCCGACCCGAAGATCGCGATCGCCATTTGCAATTAATCTTCTATCTTTGATATGATAAGAGTTTGTGCCTGTCTGAAATAAAAGGCGATCGCTGTGATTGCAGCATATCCTCACAGGCTTAAGCCTATAATGTTAACTCCTAATAGAGATTATTGAAACATGGCAATTACAATCGAATGTCAAAAACGCCCGGAAGGAAGTAAACCCAACGCATTGCGTCGTGAAGGTTTAATTCCTGCTGTTTTGTATGGTCATCAGGGTGCAGAGTCAATTGAACTCACCCTAGACGCGAAAAAGGCTATCCTGTTGATGCAAAATGCAATTGTCAACAAAACTGTGATCGAACTCAGCATTCCTCATCTATCCTGGAATGGTCAAACGGTACTCCATGAAGTTCAATCTCATCCTTGGAAGCCCCTGCCTTATCACTTTAGCTTTTTTGCAGTCAAAGAAGAGGCTTGAACTCCACTAGCCCCCAGCAACCTCCCCCAATCCCTCGAAGATCGGGGGGATTCAGTTGTCCCTCTCTTCGTAGGAGAGGGTTAGGGTGAGGTTTTATCCGGCGATAACTGTTTGTAGCTGATCGGCGGGAGATTTGGCTAAACGGGGGCCATGAATTTGTACGACTAACGAACCGAGATAATTCCCCCAACGGGCGGCTTGTGATGTTGTTAAACCGTTAGTCAGTCCATAGAGAACCCCTCCCGCAAACGCATCTCCAGCGCCAACGGTATCAATCGGTTTAACGGGAAATCCGGCAACGGGGATAATATTTCCCTTTTCGACGACTAAACAGCCTTTTTCACCATTGGTAATAAAGGCTAAATCAACAATTTTACTGAGTTTAGTGGCGCAATCTTCTAAAGATTCACTTTGAAAAAAATGACGCACTTCTGAGTCGTTACAGAAGATCACATCACAATATTCTGAAACTAATTGGTGAAAATCATCGGTGAAGCGATCTAATAAAAACCCATCAGAAAATGTAAACGCCACCTTGACACCATGACGTTTAGATTGTTCCATTGTTTCTATGCAGGCTTTGCGAGGATCGGGCGCATCCCAAAGATAGCCTTCAACGTAGCTATATTGACAACGACTTAAATGTTCGGTATTAATATCACTAACGGATAACCGAGTTGAAACCCCTAAGTTGGTACACATGGTTCGTTCGGCGTCGGGCGTTGTCAAGACTAAACAAGTTCCGGTAGGGTTTTCTGAGTGGAGATCGGGATCAACTTCAAACCCAATTCCTAGCGCTACCATATCCTGACGGTAAAATTCCCCGTTGGTGTCTTCTGCGACTTTTCCCGTGTAGTAACCGCTTCCTCCACTTTGGGCGATCGCAATCATTGTATTCGCCGCAGAACCCCCACAACGCAATTCTAGAGATTGATTTTCTAACTGTTGTAATAGTTTACCTTGGTTTTGGGCATCCATCAAGGTCATCGCGCCTCGATTTAGGCTATGGTTTTGAATAAAATCATCATCAACTAATGCCAAAATATCTAGCAAGGCATTTCCGACACCAAAAACATTTATGGACTTTGAGGCTTGATTATCTTCTGTCATGGGATCTGGGTTGAGAACTGATTAAACTTTTTTACCCATCATATCAAATTCTGTGTTTGAGGTAAATTAAATCAACGTCTAAACTGAAAATAATTGCCGATCAGGAGTTTTTAATATGACTGATTCTTCTCTTCCGATTTTAATTCAGCAGATGTTACAACCGTCGTTTTATCCTCATCCGGTTACTGAACCGATTCAATTAATCCAAACTCATATTTCTTTTATTCTGCTCACGGGGGATTATGCGTATAAAGTCAAAAAATCAGTTAATTTTGAATTTTTAGATTTTTCTAGTTTAACAAACCGCCAACATTTTTGTCAAGAAGAACTGCGTTTAAATCAACCGCTAGCCCCAAAGTTTTATTTAGAAGTTTTACCGATTTCTCAAGTTGGCGATCGCTTTCAACTGGGAGAAGAAACTAACATCGTAGAATCTACGTTAAAAATGTGTCAGTTTCCGCAAGATAATCTGTTGATTACTTTGTTTGAACAGGGAAAACTGACTTTAGAACATCTGACTCAACTGGGGAAAAAAGTTGCTCTCTTTCATCTCAACGCCCCAAGCAATGATTATATTCGTCAGTTTGGAGAAATCCCTAAAATTCGTCAAGCGATTGAACAAAACTATAATCAAACGGCTCAATATATTGGCTTTGTTCAAACTCAACAACAATACGAAGAAACAAAGCAATTCACCGATAAATTTTTTAAAGAAAATGAATCTCTCTTTCAAAGCAGAATCGCACAAAATTGGATTCGAGAGTGTCACGGAGATTTACATTTAAAAAATATGTTTTTATGGCAAGATGAAGTGATGTTATTTGATCGGATTGAATTTAACGAAGAATTTCGCTTTGTTGATGTCATGTATGATATCGGATTTACAGTGATGGATTTAGATGCACGAGGACGTTCTGATTTGAGTTGTCAATTTTTAAATACTTATATTGAACAAACCGGAGATTGGGAAGGATTACAAATATTACCGTTTTATCTCTGTCGTCAAGCCTATGTACGGGGGAAAGTGAATTCAATGATGTTAGATGAATCGGAGATTTCTAGCGATAAAAAACAAGAGATTCAAAAAGAAGCGGCTTTATATTATCAACTCGCTTGGCAATATACACAGCAAAAACTAGGACGAATTATAATGATGTCGGGTTTGTCAGGTTCGGGAAAAAGTACAGTTGCCAAACAGTTAGCCAGACGTTTAAACGGGATTCAAATTCGTTCAGATGCGGTGAGAAAACAGTTAGGCAAAATTCCGTTAAATGAACGAGGGACAGAAGCTTTATATACGGCAGAAATGACACAAAACACCTATAAACGGTTGTTAGACTTGGGGCTAATTTTAGCAAAACAAGGGTTCACAGTGATTCTAGATGCTAAATATGATCAGCAACAGTTACGAGAAACAGTAATCAAACAATGTGAGTTTGATCAACTGCCTTTGAATATATTAGAATGTGTGGCACCGATGGAGATTTTGCGATCGCGTTTACAACAGAGAAAGGGAGATATTACCGATGCGACGGTTGATTTATTAGAGAGTCAACAACAAGCCTCCGAAGTGTTTACAGAAGCAGAAAAAGCTTATGTTACCTCAATTGATACAACTCAAGATATTGCAGCACAACTTGATCAATTCTCTCATGTTTTATGAATAAATTCACCACGAAGACACAAAGACACTAAGATGTGATATTGGTGTTTTTTTGACTGTAAAAAATCCCCACCCTTTTGATCAAGATGGAGATTTAAAATAGAGTTGGTGATTCCAAACCGTCGAAATAATAAGGGATGAGAACTATTTTCCGCTAATTTGTTCCCAGAAAGCTTGAACTTCTTGGGACAATTCTTGACGGTTGGAAGCCCGCAACAAATAGCGATAGATAAACCAAGCCGAATATCCCATACCAATTAACTCAAAGGTTGGTGCAAGTAAAGGAATATCATTGAGGGCATCAATCACTGCAAACAGAACTCTCAGAGACACAATTGCCGCTATAATCAGCAAAATTGTGATGATCGGTTTCTGGTATTCCCCGAAGAAACCTGAGACGTAAGCAGGCAATTCAGCGAGGACTTCAACGACTTTGGCTTTGATTTCGTCAAATTGGGTTGTCGTTGTCTGTTCGTCAAGTGTAGCTTGTGTCAAGGGGTCTACAGATGTAGTTTTCACTTCGACAGAAGAAGGGGTTGTTGTGGTTTCTATTTTAGGATCGGGCATATTAGCCTCCTGAGATGACATCAAAACATAATGATAAACCAGCAGAATCATTATCCTGCTAGCAGTAGAGACAAGATTAGCAGTCTTTTAGCTGTGATCGCTAGTTATTTTCGTTATTTGTAAACTTCTCAAATTGGACATCAGCACAATCACCTATTTACAAATTAAGATAGCCTTAATAATCTAACGGTAAGCCACAGCTTTCTAACACCGAGGAATCTTGCAGCAATTCTTCGGTTGGCATATCTACTAAAATTTTACCCTGTTGTAGCACCATTGCGCGTTGGGTGACTCTCCTAACCCAGTTGAGATCATGAGACGCAATTAACAGCACTTCTACGGGTAATTCGGGTAAAATCTCAGCCAGATGACGACGCCACCAAGGATCAAGGCCATTCGTTGGTTCGTCCAAAATCAAAATCGAAGGGTTCAAGGCCAAAATTGCTGCCAACGCCGCTAACCGTTTTTGTCCCCCAGAAAGTTCATGTACGGGACGGTTCGTGACATCTGCGAGTCCAAAATCGGCTAACAGTTGATAGGCTTGTTCTTGGGCTTCTTCTGGGGAAACGCCATAATTACAAGGCCCAAAAATCACATCTTCTAAAATCGTGGGCATAAAGAGTTGATCATTCGGTTCTTGAAAACCAAATCCAATATGACGCCGCACTTGAAATAAATTTTTCGGTTCTAGAGACATTCCTTGTATCCATATTGTACCAGATTTTGGTTGTTTTAACCCCACTAAATTTTCCATCAAGGTACTTTTTCCGGTTCCCGTTTTTCCGAGTAGGGCAATTTGTTCGCCTGGGCTAAGGGTAAAGGAAATATCCTGCAAAACTGGATCTTGATTCGGATAACTAAAGACCAAATTTTGAACAACAATTCCCCTTTTGTCAGTTGCCAATTCTCTCGAAGAATGATGTAGTTGTTCGGGTGTTGTATGACTCAAGGTTTGATATTCCTCTAAATTCATAATAAAATTTCTAATGTAATCAGTCCACCGACGATTCCTAAACTGATCATTAAAGCGATCGCACTGTAAACATCTAAACTCCCTTTTGATCGATGAGATTTCATAGACGCACCATATCCCCGCAATTGCATGGCTTTGTAAATCTCCTGAGATTGTTGATAGCTCCGAACCAGCAAACTTCCCGCTAAAGCTGCGTAGACTTCCATATTTCGCCTACTCAATTTGGTGGGTTGAAAACCTCGCAGTCGGGTAGCCCGTTGCATGGTATTCAGTTGATAAGCCAGTTCAAATAAATAGCGATAAGATAACAACATCATATCGGCTAAAATGGGAGATAAACCGAGCGATCGCATCGCTTTAATTAGGTTCAAAAACGAACCCGTACCAAACAGAACCAAACCCGTGATAAAAATAGCTAAAAACCGACCAACAATCAAAACAATGGCTAAAAGTCCCTCTTGTCGTAAGGTAATGATTCCCCATTGCCAGAGAATGGTTTGACCCGAAAAAAAAGGTAATACTGCGATAAGACCCAACAAAAAAATACCCGGATAGCGTAATCGAATGAGCAGAAAAGATAACGGCAATCGCGACAATAGATATAAAAGAGCTGTCAGGGTTAATATCACCGGAAGTAAACGCACATCTTCAACGGTAGCAAATGCAAACATTAAAGCAAATAACCCGATCAGTTTATACTGCGGATGCCAACGATGAATCGGTGAATTGAGGTGTGCATACTCATCCAGTGCCAATCTCATGCTTTATCCTAACTGGGTAAAAGTTCGGGTTTAACTCGTTGTAAAAAGCTAACCACCATTGCTGTAAAAACGCCCTCTATTCCCATCAATGGAATATGAGCCAACATTAACGCCAAGATAGCAGTTTGTTCAGCTTGAGCATCAAAACCTGAAGGAATATTCGTAATGGTTAACCCAAAAAATAGCAAAGCTGCAAGTCCTAAACCTGCTGCACCCGCTAAAAATCCAAAAAGATTCAGGGAAACAGTCGGTTTCAGTCGATGTCCGATGCTGTTGCGAAACTGAAAAATTTGAGCGGCAACGATCGCCGGAACACCCATAATGATGGCGTTAATTCCTAATGTTGTTAGCCCTCCATGTCCAAACATCACGGCTTGAAACAATAGACCAATTAAAATCGCCGGAAACGCATAATAACCTAATACTGCACCCAACAAACCATTCAGAACTAAGTGAACACTCGCGGGAGGAATGGGAATGTGAATACTAGAGGAAACAAAGAAAGCAGCCGTCAATAAAGCAGCTTTTGGGACTCCATCAGTCGGATTATTTTGTCTATTAATCTGTTTTAGAGAATACCACGTCGCTAAACCCGCGATCGCATATCCTCCAATGCAGACTTGAGCCGGGAGAATTCCCTCAGAAATGTGCATGAGATTATACGATTAATTTATTCTTCTGATTTAGCTTTCTGATTCTTGTTGTCGAACATTTGGGGTATCCTCAACGGGTGAATGTTTGAGATTTAGTTTGGAGAAAAATAAAGCCGTTCCCACACATCCCCACAGGATAGAGCCAATCATTAACCCTTTCTGAATGGGACTTAATCCTTGACTTGTTTTTGAATAAAAAGAACTCTGTTCGTTTTGATTTTCAGTTGGTTGATCAGCAGAAACTTGAGGATTATTTGTATTGTTTCCTACTGCAATACTAATCAAACCCCCATGCCCTGCTTGCCGCACTTTTACTTCCCAATACCCAATTTTAGAGGGATCAGGGGTAAACATAAAATTCCCCTGATTGTCCGTTGTTCCCTGCTTCCAAGGCGTTGTCGGGTCATCAGGTGCATAAACCGTAACTTGAGCATTTTCTAAGGGCGCACCCGTGTCATATTTGGCGTTGATCTCAATCGCTTGAGTTGCATTGTGTTCAATTTTAACGCCATGAGCTAAGGCTTTTTCCGATAAACCCAAACTCGAAAATAGCACTAAGCCGAGAATTAATTGCCATTTCATGTTCATTCTCTCCTAGATCTAGCATGATGAACTTTCCGGTGTTTTAATGTTGGTTTGTTGCAACTTTTCAAGCTGAACTCCTTAAGGCTTTACTTCCTTGCCATCACTTGTTGATTCTCAATTCTTCTGAGCGGTAAGCTGAGTTTCTTTGCAGTGACCTTCACCAACATGACCCAAACTCGGCAAAATGGCGATCAGTTTATTATATTCTTCCGAAGAAAGTTGCTGTTTCAGTGTGGCTAAATCGGCATCTAATGAAGATCCTTTAGCGGCTTTTGCTAACGGTTCAAAGCCTAAAGCCCCTGTATTAATTTCATCATCAGCCGGGGCTTCTCCATCTCCAAATAAATGATCAAAGTGGAAAGTTGCTTCTAACTGTGCAGTTTCTCCCGGTTGCAGAATGCCTTTACGATTTTCTCCGACAAAATCTCCACAAGTAAAAGCTAATTCTTGGTCAAGTTTCAGCGTAAAAGGCACCGTTTGGCCACCCTTTGTTGCCGTTCCCTGCATAACCATTGTGTAGCCTGCGGCTGGCCCTTCTTGGGCTTTATTCATCTTCCAAGACAAAGCGTTATATCGGCCCGGAGGTGCTGGGACTTCGTTGACGAGAATCGTTTCCGCATCCTCGCCGCCTGCGGCTAAGTCAACGGTTTTGTCCACGACTAAACTAATGGTTTGTTTGGCTTGGGGTTCGCCTCCGGCTTCCGCATCGTAGGGGGTAAAGGTTTCGTAGGCTGTGGCGTCGGAAATGTTGACATAAATGTGATCAAAGTTGACTTGCCAACCGTCTTTAGTTGTGAAGCCTTGACGAACAAAATCTTCTCCATTGGCTCGAAACTGCATCGTACCCACTTCGCCTGTAGGAGCGAGAATTTCTGAGGTAGCTTCTGTTTGCGGTTGTCCGGCTTCTGGGGTTGGGGTTTGAGAACAACCCAACAGGACTCCTGAAACCAAAAAAACTAAACTTCCAAAGGTGACTAACTGTTTTTTCATCCCTGATGCTAGATTACGGACTTTCTAATAGTATAGGAAACAAGCTTAAGCCGAGCTTGACAATCCCCTCTAGGGGCATTTTAAAACAGCTTTTACTCAAACTCTTGAATATCTTAAACATTAAGATCAAAAATTGCTACTCATTTTTTCATTTTCATAAAAAAATCTCAGAAATATAAGTTTTTCTGAGTATAAGTTAAGAAAACTTCTATTGTAAAAGTAGCTTTTTTCGTCTATTATGAACAACTTATCATTTTTTTCACTCTATCTAAAGGGGAGTTTCTAGATAATAACCTAGAGACTGACACCCCCTTGTTGATATTGTGATGATTCATCTGCATTGAAATTACAGAGAATTTACAGACTGGTTAACCATTCTACAAGTCCTTGTCCAGTGATGGCTTCTAAACTGATCAATGAGATAAAACCAATCATTGCTAAACGTCCATTCAGCTTCTCTGCGTACTGAGTGAAGCCCGTTTTCGGGGTGTCATCAACGTACATTTTCGGCTCAACTGCAAAGTTGTTCAGACGTCCACCTTCTTCAATGCTATAACCACGACTTGTCATATCTTTCTCCTAAAATTTTTTCTATCTGTATCTAAATGTAACATACTATTAAAATTTGTAAAGATGTTTGACAAAATATCTTTTTGATAGTATTGTAAAGAGTTAGCCTAATTTACAGTTGTCAAACAGTTCAACGGGAAAAAGTCCTGGAAGTGGAGCAGTAACTTAGTAGACGATTTATGGTACAACACGGTACTATCTGTAAGATCAGATAATAGATCTATGCAACGAGCCTATCATACCAAGTTAAAACTGAACAACAAACAGAAGACTTTAATGGCGACCCACGCCGGATATTCTAGGTGGGTTTGGAACTGGGCGCTAGCGATGTGGAATGAAGCTTACAAACAAGGGTTAAAACCTTCAACGAATAAGCTAAAAAAGTTCTACACCAATCACGTCAAACCTCAATATCCCTGGCAGTCAACGCTAAGTTCTAGAGTTTATCAATTTGCCTTCATGCACTTGGGAGAAGCATTTAGCCGATTTTTTCAAGGCATTGCCAAACATCCTAAGTTCAAGAAAAAAGGCAGAAATGATAGCTTTACTCTCGATAATTGTGGCAAAGTAATGAGGTTTTCAGGGAAGAGATTGAAACTTCCTTTTATTGGATGGATATTCACTTATGAACCCCTCCCGGAAATTCAGACTAAACGAGTCACAATTAGTCGAGTCGCTGATTCTTGGTATCTGTCTGTAGCCTACGAATTTGAACCAGAACAGACTGTTAAATCCCGAGAATATCTGGGTGTTGATGTTGGAGTTAAGGTGTTGGCTACCTGTTCAGATGGTACTGTTTTCGCTAACCCCAGAGCTTACAAAAAAGCTCAAAAAAATCTAGCTCGACTTCAGCGTGAACTTTCTAGAAAACAGAAGGGTTCCAATAACAGGAATAAAGCCAAGCTCAAATTAGCAAGAGCTTCACAAAGAATTGTCAACATTCGCAAAGATACAATTCATAAACTTACCTCATGGCTATGCAAAAACCACGCAGTCATCGGGTTAGAAGACTTGAATGTTTCTGGGATGTTGAAAAATCACAAGTTAGCGGGTGCTATTGCCGATTCTGCTCTTTATGAAATTCGTCGTCAAGTCGAATATAAATCCTCGTGGTACGGCTCGACTCTGGTTTTTGCAGATCGCTTCTATCCGTCAACTAAAACCTGTTCAAATTGCGGTCACGTTCAAGAAATAGCACTGAAAGAACGAGTTTTCATCTGTGAAGCTTGCGACATATCAATTGAGCGCGATTTGAATGCGAGCCTCAACTTAAAGCATTACGCCGAAGGCTATTCGGTTTGAGCCTGTCTGACCGGGTGCTGCCGACAGTCCGGGGTGATGCAGGAACGAAACATTAATACGGTTTATACCGTGTTATATCAGTTTTCGATAGCAGTTATCCTAGAGACAATATTCATCTTCTGAAGATCAGCACACTAGCGCGGCATAATGAATACTAACCAACCCAGGCGTTATTCTCTCAACTCTCCTGCGACATCAGAACAAGAGGAAGAGTCTCTCGAACCTCAAGCTTCTCCGACCATCATTACCTTTGCTGTTGTGATGCTGATGAGTGCATCAACAACATTATCAATGATTTCTGGAGACTACACTTACTCACCAGAAGAGGGAATTGAAAAGATTTCTCCATCATTGGAAAAGGTTTCTCCCTCAAAAGAGCTTGCTAAACCTGATGTTACGACACCGCCCTCTCAAGCGATTTCTCCCTCAAAAGAAGTTCCTAAACCTGATGTTACGACACCGCCCTCTCAAGCCAATTTAACTCCCCCCTCATCAACAGCAGTCAACACAGCTCAAAAAATTACCGACACTGCCCTGTTAGACGGTTTAGAACAGCAGCTTTTTGACAGTCTTGATCAAACCTGGACAATTCCAGTTTCGGAAACTTCTATTTATGTCGTTCGTGTTGATGAAACTGGAGCAATCATCGCTTATACTCCGATTAATAGTATTGCCCAAGATAATCTTCAGAATATCCCCCTTCCTGACTTGATTCAATCTAATGCTCCTGTAGATTCAGGAAAGCCTACGGTTGATTTTGCTGAATTTGAAGTTATATTTAGTGATTCAGGAACTTTGGAAGTTCAACCCCATAACCCCGAAGAATTTAAAAACAAAATGTAAAGGCAACAGGGAAAAAACTGATAACTGCTAGGGGTAATTGATCAATTACCCCTACGTTCACTGTTAACTGTGATATCCTCCCTACCCCCATTGCGGAAAACTCAAGACTCACCTACACTATCGAAACTTAGTTTCAAGAAGTTATCTTTCTTGAACGGTAGAGGCTAATTGATCTTATCAGTGTGAGGAAAAGATGTCGAAATCAGTTTGGAATGCTCTGCTATTGACTCAGAGTGTTTTAATCGTCAGTTTAACAGGGGGATTTTCTGCGATCGCCGTTGAGTTAAACTCTGATCAAGAGATGATATCAGACGCTTCAAGTGAAAGAACAAGAAAACTTGATATTGCGAGAAACTATCAACTATCAGGGTTAGAGGAATCCCTAGCCCAAGTTCCGGTTAATCCTCACAGTGGTTTTGAAGAAGTTCCAAGCAACTTCGGGGATGGAGACTCCCAAAATCAACTTAATGAATACTTTCAAGAAGGACGAAATTCCCAGAAAAAACAGCAAGTCACATCGGTTTCCCAACTGTCGGATGTTCAACCGACTGACTGGGCATTTCAAGCCTTACAATCGTTAGTCGAACGTTATGGTTGTATCGCCGGATATCCCGATGGCACCTACAAAGGAAATCGAGCTTTAACCCGTTATGAATTCGCCGCAGGGGTGAACGCTTGCTTAGAACGAATTAATGAATTAATTGGCGCTTCAACTGCCGATTTAGTCACCCGAGAAGATTTAGCCAAATTGCAACGATTAATGGAAGAATTCGCGGCAGAACTGGCAACAATTCGTGGACGAGTGACGGTTTTAGAAGCGCGGGCGGCAGAACTCGAAGCCAATCAATTTTCAACAACCACAAAACTCGTGGGAGAAGGGATTTTTTGGATCTCAGATACCTTTGGCGATCGCGCTCAGTATACGATAGCAGGCGGCCCAAATGTTGACGATAGCGAAGATCCAACACAAGCCTTTTTTGGGTATCGAGTTCGTTTAGATTTTGAAACCAGTTTTACAGGCGAAGATTTACTGTTAGTTCGGTTACAAGCTTCTGATGTGAGTGATTTAACCTCACCCGAACTCACGAATACTTTAATGACAGTTCCGAGTGTCGATGATGGGACAACAGATGGCTTTGAACTCGATGATTTATTTTATGTCTTTCCCGTATTTAATGGCAAAGGAGAGGTTTATTTTGGGGCAAAAAGTCTTGATTTAGATGATGTTCAAGATCCCCTGAGTCCTATCTCAGAGGAAACAACGGGAGTTATTTCTGCTTTTGCCCGTTATAATCCCACAACATTTAGAGGCCCCCAAGGAACGGGAGCCGCTTTTAAATATGTGTTTAATGATCAATTCCAATTAAATCTCGGTTATTTAGCGAATGATGCGGCTAATCCCTCCGAAGGATTTGGTTTATTTAATGGTGCATTTAGTGCCAGCGCTCAACTGATTTATAAACCCCTGGATAATTTAGTTTTTGCCGTTGATTATAACCGCAGATACTTTAATCCTGACGAAGTATTTGTCGGCGGTGGAACGGGGAGTTTTATCGCCAATAGACCCTTTGGAGATCAGGCGACAACCAGCGATAACTTAGGCTTTCAGTTTAACTGGCGATTGTTTGAAAATTTTGAATTTGGGGGTTGGTTTGGTTCGACTTGGGCCGATCAAAAACAAGGGGGAGATGATCATGCCACAATCATTAACTGGGCAACAACCCTTGCCTTTCCCGACTTATTAAAAGAAGGAGATATGCTGGGTATTGTGGTGGGAATGCCGCCCAAAATGGTTTATCATAGTATTGATGATCTCGAAGAAGATGATGATACTTCGATTCACATTGAAACGTTTTATCGGTTTCAAATTAATGAATACATTGGGATTACACCGGGATTTTATATCATCACTGACCCCGAACATGATAGTCGCAACGACACCATTTTTGTGGGAGTGTTGCGAACCTTGTTTCAGTTTTAGAGTTTTAAATTAAGCTTCATTTAGGGGCGTAAACGCTACGCCCCTGCTGAATTTTCAAAAAATCTCTCCTGCAACGTTAAGCCCAAAAAAGTTAACGCATCTCCTGTTTGTTGAGAAGTCTCAGCCTTAAGTTTTTGTGCAGAGCGCCCACACGCTGGAGAGATATCCCTAGCTTTTCGGCAATTTCTTTATGCTTCAGCCCTTGCTGTAAAAGATCATAAACCTCTTGTTCTCTAGGGGTGAGTTCAATTCTACGATGTCCTTGCATAATACTTTTTCCACTCGATGTTACTATTTTTACAGGTTTTCTAGGCTGACGGCTACCGGGAAAATACTGAATTTTGAAAGTCTTTTTAGCACATACTAAAACTTAGAAATTTTCGGGGGTAAAAACTTCCAACATTGGAAAGGTGAAAAGGCATAAAGCCATTCTCTGGAAAAACCGGGTTTCTATTCGCGGATGGACATCAGGCGAAACTCCAATCACCTAAATGGGTGAAGTCACGCACTGAAGGGCAAGCCATACTAAAGATAGAGAAAAAACATCACCCTTTCGACTGCCCCAACTCTCCCTACAAAGTTGGGGTAAACGACTGTTAAACGCAAAACGCAGAAAATTGTTGAAAGCTGTAGAAAAACGCTATAATTTGAAGGGGTCACAGTTTTAGGAATGTTGGCGAATGAACGAGGACGCAGTAAAGGTCATCAAAGTGACGAGAACTGAGTTCGAGTTGAGTGACGGGAGGATGTATGAACATCCACTCCCGTTTGACCCGCTTTAACTACAACTTTATTGATTGTTTCTTCAGTAGTTATGGAGTTCAGATCGAGTTAATCGAAGAAGTCTTACCGAAATCTTATGAAGCTGAATTAGTTGAGGATATTGTGTCCCTAATGGCTTCGTTTTCGGCAAAGATTTATGGGAGACGAAGCAGCCAACGACCTAAGGAGCATT
>NZ_JAYGHR010000102.1:0-37822 GCF_034932365.1 Limnoraphis robusta BA-68 BA1
CGTTTGAGTCAGGCGATCGCTATGTTTTTCTAAGATTTTAGGTGTTCTGAAGAAAAAAGGGGTGAAACTGCTTCCAATTTTAGCTCCTCGCGATCGCAAAATTTTAGAATGAAACAGCCCTGCCCTTAAAAAGGGGGGTTGGGGGAGACCATTCGCCCCCTCTCCTTGCAGGAGAGGGTAGGGAGAGGTCGAGAGGGCTAGGGAGAGGTAGGGAAGGGGGTTGGGGGGTTAGGTCATAAAATTTCGGGTCGAGAATGAAACAGCCCTGCCAGATTTGGGGGTTTGGGGGCCATGCAGTTGGAACCGAAAAATTAGCTTCTAAACAAACGAGTATATTGAGTTTCATGCTGCATACTTGCCAGTCCTAAACCCCAACTACAACTGACTAAATCATCATCTTCTAAGAGATAAATTTCCTCGCTGGCTTGGGTGATTTCGGGATGGAGTTTTAACAGTAATTTTTGCCCGTGTGTTTGACCCATTGGAATGAGTTTAACTCCAGTATTAATCAGATTTGTTGCCCAACTATGGAGATATCCCAGTAACGCATTTTCAGGTTCAATTTGCCAATAACTCGCCCCTAAACCAAAGGCGATCGCATAATTACAAGGTTTACCAATAATTGCCGCACAGGTTTCGAGTTTAAAAATATCGGATTGCGTTGAAGAGGGTTTTTGAATGCCTTCTAATTCTAACAACAATTTTATTAAACTATTACCCATTTGCCAGCTTTGTTTTCTAAGTTCTGATGTTTCTCTGGCTGCACTTAACCATTGATTCCAATCGCTTAAATCGGTTAATTCATTTGCCATAAAACACCGATACGCCCTCAACATAATTGCCGCTTCAATTCTAATTGAACCCAGTTTTATCTCTTGCATCAGCCAAGATTCTAAACCATTTTCATCTGTAATTCCTTTGTGATGAATCAATGTTTCTAGACCTTCGGAATAACTATAAGCACCCAACGGTAAGGCTGGACTCGCCAGTTGTAAAAGATTGAGAATCAAGGTATTATTCTCCTAAATTAAGGCTAATGATGATGTCCGTAGGCTCCTTTTTCGGGATAAAAGGGCGCAATTTCTTCGACAACCTCTAAGCCTAATTTGACCAACATTGACTCTAACACAGAATCAGGTGATAATCTTAAATAATTTGAGGTAATTTCTAACGGAACATGACGATTTCCCAGATGATAAGCCGCCCGGATCAACTCAAGTTCGGTGTTGGCTGTAACGGTGATTACGGGTTCAGGTTTGGCGATAATTTGAGCAAGGTGTTCTTGAGTTTCCGACTGTAATAAATCCCCATCTTCTAATACCGTTCCTCGCGGTAAACGTAAATAGACTTTTTGACTGGATGATAACTCAATCGTTTGACGACTGCGATCGCGTTGTTCGGCAGTTAGGGGGATGATAAAATCAATATTGGGGTTGGTGTTTGGTTGAAAATGTTGAGTGAAAATAATCATTTTTTGGCAATGGGTGCAGCTTGATGCTACACCTCTGTAAACTCCAGCAAGTTTAGTTTTGTAGAATTTGTGTTTGTGATTGATCAAATTGATCATCAAAACGTTGAATTAGGGTTTGAATAATACGAGGAGATCGATGTAAAGTTCCTACTTCATCTCCTGACAAGTCTGGATAATGTTTCTCCATCTCAGAGAGGGTAGCACTAAGGACATTATAGCTACCAACATAAGCAAACTTACGGTCACAAATCCAATATTTTCCATGAGTGGGTAGAAGTTTGAGTTGAAAATGAGGATACCATTTTTCGAGTTCTCGCAGTTGAGGTAAGGCATTATATTTTTGCCATGTTTCTCCCTGAGCATCAATATAGTAACCTTGATCAGAAAATTTGATTAGTGTTCCGATATCATGTTGGTAGCCCCAACCAATATCTATCTGAACTCCTTGATCCAATGCTGCTCGAAGTTTTAATAGAATTTCATTTGTAATACTGTGCCGCCTTAACCAAGGACAAACCACAATCACTCTTTCCTTAGCACTTTCAAGAGTTTGGAGGAGTAGAGAACGTCCACCAGAACTTCCAAAAATAATTTCTGACTCTGGAGATGTAACAGCTTCTGAGTTTCCCAACATTAAACGCAGCATTTCTATACCGTAGTTATCAATAATTTTCTGGGTGTGATTTAACAAACTTTTTCGCTCTCGAAGTAGCTCAAGTTCGAGTTGAAGTTCCTTTATGCGATCGCTTTCTGTCAAGCTTTGTGTATTTTCTCTGAGCGAATCTTTGGCAAGGTTAGCTTGAAAATCAAACGGGCTACTTTGTTTCATGGAATTCTCCTACTGGGTACAAAACGTTAGATTAGTTAAACTTCCCTAGCTGAGGAGCCAGGGATTTTTGAACGGTAACTTATAATAAGATTTGCGATCTAATCACGTTCTCGTTTTGATTTTGCGTTGTTTGATTCTGTATTATTAGCTTGATTTAAGGGGGTTTGAATTAATTCATCCTCGGAGACGAAGAACTTTTCTAAGCCCGGAATAATCAGTTGGATGTACTGCATAACTTTATTCCTTTTTTGATTACAGTTCAAGCATAGCAGCATAAAAAAACAATGTGGTCAATTCAAAATAGAGTTAAAAGTATATTTGAAATCAATTTTATTCGGTATGTAAATTGAAAGTAAATTAGAAGTAAATTAGAAGTAAATTAGCCGATTATCAGTTATACTCTTAATGAATAAGGACGGATTTATGCTATGAATAAGCCATTCACCAGGACAGACGAAAATAAAAGAAAAAATGCTCACATCACGACCCTATCTCCTGAGTTGCATCAGAGGTTATGCGAAAGCTTTGACCAAAGATACAAAAAGGGAGGCAAACAGCGCAAGATGGAAGAGTTTATAAATGACTGGGTTAGAGAACTGCCCGATGATTGTCAACCAAAACCACCCAAGCAAACCGTATACAACTTTTTGAAGGAATATAAAGATCGTGAATATTGGTTAATTGATGGTTTGTGTCGGCTTTTACTCAATTGTTCAGTAGAAGAAGCATCTCAACCTCCAACTTCTACTGTCAAACCTGTTCCTGAAGGATCTCAATCTCCAGTTTCTATCATCAAACCTGTTATTAACGATACTGTCTCACCGCTACCAAACCCCTTTGGTATTACTGGAAAAATTACTAATCCAGCAGATTTTTATGGTCGTGAAGAATTGTTGCGTCAGCTATTTGAGGAACTCGCCAGAGGATGCAGTCGTTCTCTAATTGGTGATTGCCAAATTGGAAAGTCTTCTATCTTATCAATGGTTTGTTTACAGGGGCCAGAACGTTTGCAGCTTCCCCAAGAAGCGTTCATCTATATGGATATGCAAACTATTCGAGATGAGCATCAGTTCTTCAATAAACTCTGTCGAAAAATTGGGATTGAATCTTGTCGAGGTACGGACTTATAATTTGCTTTAGAAGACCAAGGACAACGCTATATTATCTGTATTGATGAGATTGAGAAAATGACCCGAAAAGAAAACTTTAGTGGCGAGGAACGGGAAGAATTACGAGGTTTTGCTGATGGGGCTGATAAGCCATTTACATTGGTGATTGCTAGTCGTTCTCCTCTAGATATTTTATTTCCTGACTCAGAAGATGGAACATCACCACTGTATAACATTTGTAAAGCTCTGGATGTCAAGCCTTTTCTTCCAAAAGAAGCACGGAATTTTTTGATTCATCGACTGCAAGACACGGATATCAGTTTTACAGAAGCTGAAATTGAAGAATTGATTGAAAATAGTGCGGGTCATCCGGCTAAATTACAAGAACAGGCTGCTGACTTATTTAATCGTTATAGAGGTTGGGTATGATTGACTTTATCAAAAAACTATTGAATCCAGTTGATTATCTTCGCTTACTTTATCTCTCTCTTTTCAAGACAAGTGAGGGCTTGAATTTTGAAAAGGATACCAAAATAATATTGCTTTTAAATCTTCAAAAGATATTCTTGTTGCTTTTCATTAATTTAATTATTGAAATCGTTAGTTTTCACCTAAACGATACATTTAGTCCTGAAAAAATTTGGTACAATTTATTTTTTACTGTTTTGGTAGGGATAACCAACACAATCAGTAGAATAGAAGATGATTTGAATTTATTTAAAATAACAAAAGCTATTACTAAAAGTTCAGAAGTTGTATTATTTGGTCTTTTGTTTAGCATTCTCCATGCAATAACAGATAGCATTTCAGCTTCCGTCATAAGCTGTGTCATCTTATATATTGATTCATCTCATATTCGAGAAAATATCAATATAAAAGCTATTTACGGTTTTTTTGTTGGACTTTTATCAGGAATTTTGACTTATCCACTAGCAAATTTAATATTTAAGAAAACACAAAACAACACGGTAGATAGCATAATAATAGTATATGGACTTCCATTCAGTTTGATTTTTTCTTTATTTTATTCTGGTGGAATTATTGTGTTGAGTTTATTGTATTTTTTCAAGAAAAACGAGGGGGTAAAAGAATTAATATTCAGAGGATTTGAGGTCGTTTGTTTTACCTTATTATTTGTTATGAACGCATATTTTAGTGCAATTATAAAAAATTATAAAAATGTACATAATAATGAAAGTATATTATTTTCTTCACAGTTAATAAAAGAAGCTGCCATAAGTGGATTAATCATTGTATTTTATTGGATATGCTGTTTATTATTTGCTAAACTTTCTAAAAAACTTAATCAATGTAACTCTATTAAAAATTCTATTTTATTCAGTGTTTTCTTGCTGATTGTTATGAGTTTTTGGATGGGATATACATACAGATTATTTGCTCTGTGGTATGGGTTTTCCTCTCCAGATCCATTGCTTACTACATTACTGATTTTTGTTCTATCTACTCGTTTGTTTCTATGGCCACTAGAGGGATTATGGGCATTAGGACTAACTTGGTGTTATGAACGAGGTTATTTGGGAGTCCAAAATCGACATCTTTCTGAAGTTATAGATTTGGCTTACTTTGATCGTCGGATGATCTTACCACTGCCAAAAGAAAAAACATACCTACATCGTTTAGTACGTTTAAATATTGATGAAGGATGGAATAAAGCACTTGAACTGGCAACACAATCAAAACATCTTATAGCATCGGTTGGTGTACTTCACTCATTTGCTTGTATTGATCCAATCTCTGCTCAAATAGAAGTTAATAAAGCTTTTGTTAAAAGTGGAATTTATATTTATAGGAATGAACATATCAAACAAATTCTACGTTATATCTCCTATCGTTTGCCTGCTGCTTCTGCTAATGTTTGGCAAGGTGAGGAACAATTTAAGGATTTGTATGTTGATTTATTAACACAATTTACACCAAAGGAAGTAAAACTTAAGGAATCAGGGTTTTCTTACCGGGAGTTGGAAGAAATTGATATATCCGCAGTAATTGAGGTCATGGAACAAGTTGTTAAAAAATTTGAATCTGTAAGACAAGCCGATTCTCAAATACCTAATGTTCAACAACATTATAATCTCTACAACGCCATCTTAATCAGTTTACAATGCATAAAAGTTAAGCCGATCTTTGAATGGGAAATAATTTTAGAAAGTGATTCTGATTACTGGCATCGTACTCTGATCGAAACATTTGATAAAATAAACACGATATCAGAATTGTTTAAAGGTTACTTAGAAGCAAGCTCTCCCCTAACAAAACGGAATTGTCTTCTAGAAGCAAATGAGCAGCTTACTAACTTAGACAACTATTTAGCAGAAGAAAAAGTTGTATACCATACAATATTTCGTCTAATTGTTTCTCAATGGCAGAAAATTGTTGCTGATGAGGGAGGAAAACTCGCTCGTTCTGGTTTAGGAGAACCTGTCAGTAATCCTTATGTTATTGGTAATCCAGTTCAAGGTAATTTATTTATTGGTCGTGAAGATATTTTACAGAGATTAGAGGAACTCTGGTCTAATAAAGATCAATGTTCTTCTGTTGTTTTGTATGGTCATCGACGCATGGGCAAGTCTTCAATTTTACAAAATATTGGTACTCGTTTCGGAACCAAAACTATCATTGTTTATTTCAATATGCAGAGCTTTGGAAAAGTAAAAAATAATAATGAACTACTATGGAACCTGGCACGAAAAATTCATCGATCTTGGTGTCAACGAGGAAATAGCAACCTAGAAGCACCTAATAAAACATCATTTTTAGAAGATAGTCCCTATATGATGTTTGATGATTTTTTGCTTGACCTCGATCAAGTTAGAGATGGACATCGCTTTATTATTACTGTAGATGAATATGAGTGGATTGAAAAACAAATTAATGAAGGACGATTAGACCCAGATTTACTGGAACACTGGCGAGGTACATTTCAAACTTATCATTGGTTTATTATGGCATTTGCGGGTTTGCACAGTCTAGAAGAAAAGCGACGAGACTATTGGCATCCTCTCTATAGCAGTATTAAATCAATTCCGGTGAGTTTTTTGTCTTCTAAATCCGCAGAACATTTGATTACTTATCCTTCACCAATTGACTATGATAGAAAAGCAATAGAGCGCATCATTCAGTTAACCAACGGTCAACCTTATCTCGTTCAGCTTATTGGATATTTTCTAATTAGTCGCTTCAACCAACAAATGTTTGAAGAAGAAATTCAACGCCAACGACGTCTTACATTGGAAGACGTGGAAGCCGTCATTAATTCTCCTGAATTCTCTCGGGATATCAATGCTTATTGTGAAGGGGTTTGGGTGCAAGCTAAAGATAGCCAACCCGATGGACAGCTTGAGATTTTAAAACAACTATGCAACCAACAAATGTCACTAGCCGAACTTGCTGAGATAACTCATCTGAGTTTAGAAGAAACAGAAGCAGCTTTAGAAACTCTGAAAAAGCATGATGTAATTGTGCAGAATCAAAATAAATATGTCTATACAGTTGAATTGATGAGACGCTGGGTTCAGCAACGCAAAAAATAACAAAGGCTGATAAAGCTTGAGTGAATAACCAATAACCTGCTAACGTATACCTAAGTCATCTAAAATTAGTAATCTGCCCATTCTGCGATCGCTCCTATGCCTAGCTTTTTACTCGAAGTCGGTACCGAAGAACTCCCCGCCCCCTTTGTCGAACAAGCCCTCCAGCAGTGGCGAAACCTCATTCCTGCGACGCTAGAGGAACAATTTCTCCCGTCTGAGTCCATCCGGGTTTACGGGACTCCTCGGCGCTTGGCGGTTGTGATAGAGGGACTTCCGAAGCAGCAACCCAACCGTGAAGAAGAAATCAAAGGGCCACCTGCATCGGCTGCATTCAAGGATGGTCAACCGACAAAAGCAGCAGTTGGGTTTGTAAAAAAACAAGGGGTTGAACTTGAAAACCTGGAAATTCGCCCAACAGATAAGGGGGATTTTGTTTTTGTTCAAAAGAAAATTGCAGGTCGTCCAACGGCTGATATTTTAACAGAATTAATTCCCGAATGGATTACCAAATTAGAAGGAAAACGGTTCATGCGGTGGGGAGATGGAGAGTTGAGATTTCCTCGCCCCATTCGTTGGTTAGTGGTGTTGTTAGATGACAAAATTTTACCTGTCACTTTAGTTAGTGGTTCAGACAAAGTTGACAGTCATCGCATCTCCCAAGGTCATCGAGTTTTGCATCCTGAACTGATAGAAATATCCACCGCAACTGACTATTTAGAGGCTTTGCGTCAAGGATTTATTGAAGTTGACCCGGAACAGCGAAAAACGACCATTGAACAAGAAATTACAACGGCGGCGAAAAGTATCGGCGGAAATGCTGAAATTCCCGAGGAATTGTTAGCAGAAGTGATTAATTTAGTGGAATGGCCGACGGCAGTTGTGGGAAAATTTGAAGATGAATTTTTGAATTTACCGCCGGAAGTGATTAAAATGGTGATGGTTACACATCAACGTTATTTTCCGGTATTAGAAACGGCATCTGCTGACTCTCCGCTCAAGTCTTATTTTATCACAATTTCTAATGGAGATCCAGCCAAATCTAATATTATTGCTGCTGGAAATGAACGGGTAATTAGAGCGAGATTAGCGGATGGTCAGTATTTCTATAAATCGGATTTAAAGCAACCCTTAGAGGCCTATTTACCCAATCTAGAAACGGTGACATTTCAAGACAAATTAGGTTCGGTTCGGGAGAAAGTCAATCGGATTTGTCAAGGGGCTAATTTAATTAGTCAACAGCTAGAAGTCAGCGAAACTGAAAGCACTCAAATTAAACGGGCGGCGTTACTCTGTAAGGCAGATTTAGTCACTCAAATGGTTTATGAATTCCCCGAATTACAAGGGGTGATGGGTGAAAAATATGCCCGTGAAGGAGGAGAACCGGAAGCTGTTGCAACCGCAATTTTTGAACATTATTTACCACGTGGGGCAACCGATAGTTTACCGCAAACTTTAGTCGGCCAAGTGGTGGGTTTAGCGGATAGACTCGATACTTTGGTGAGTATTTTTGGCTTAGGAATGATTCCCTCGGGTTCTTCTGATCCCTTTGCGTTGCGACGGGCGGCGAATGCGGTGGTTAATATTACTTGGGATGCAAATCTGACGATTAATTTACATCAACTTCTAGAACAGTTGGCAGCTAATTTTACTCAAAATTACGACCAAGCTATTCCAGATTTATTATCCCAGCTTTATGACTTTTTCCTGCAACGAATTAGAACGCTGTTGCAAGATGAGAAGAACATCGATTATGATTTAGTCAATGCCGTTTTAGGAGAAGATGATCCAGAATATACAGAGCGAGCATTAAAGGATTTGTTGGATGTGCGCGATCGGGCGATTTTCTTACAAAGTATTCGTCAAGATGGTAGCCTCGATCAAATCTATGAAACGGTTAACCGTTCGACTCGTTTAGCGAAACAGGGTGATTTAGATACGGTACAGTTAGAACCGCAAAAACGGGTTAATCCTAAGCGCTTTGAAAAGCCTTCTGAAGAAGCGTTTTATCAAGCCTTAATTGCCTTGGTTCCGAAAACAGAAGCCGCCCAAGCAACCCGGAATTACCGACAGTTAGTAGAGGCTTTAGCGGAAATTGCCCCAACGGTTAGCACCTTTTTTGATGGACCAGAAAGTGTGTTGGTTATGGATGAAAATCCAGAGATTCAACGCAATCGTTTAAACCTGTTGGGATTGTTGCGAAATCATGCTAGAGTATTAGCGGATTTTGGGGCAATTGTTAAGAGTTAAACCGAATCAAAGTTTGAAGATGGGGAGGGTTGGTCTAGACAAACTCCCATCGAACATTCATCCATAAACAGGGTAAAATAGGGATTCATTCACCAGGGAAACTACCATTTTGTCTATGCCAAACGCTCATATTATTGGTTTAGGAAGATCAGGGAATGCAGCCGCCCGACTGCTGAAATCTCAAGAGTGGCAAGTGACGATTAGCGATCGCAATACTTCACCTAAATTGCATCAACAACAACAGCAATTAATTAACGAAGGAATTAACGTTAATTTAGGTGAAAATTTTGACCCGGAAACTTCCCCGGATTTAGTGGTTGTGAGTCCTGGTGTTCCCTGGGATCTTCCTGTATTAGAAATAGCCAGAAATAGGGGAATAGAAACAATTGGAGAAATGGAACTTGCGTGGCGAAATCTTGATTTTATCCCCTGGGTGGGAATTACGGGAACCAATGGTAAAACCACAACAACTGCATTAACCGCAGCTATTTTTCAAGCCGCAGGTTTCAACGCGCCCGCCTGTGGAAATATCGGCAATGCCGCCTGTGAACTCGCCCTCCAACAGCAAGAAATTCGCGCGTTAAAAACAGGAAAGTTAGTGGATTGGGTGATTGCTGAAGTCAGCAGTTATCAAATCGAATCTTCCTCAACGTTTGCACCGAAAATCGGAGTTTGGACAACGTTTACCCCCGATCATTTAAGCCGTCACCGAACGTTAGAGAATTATTATAATATTAAGGCAAAACTATTAAAAAAAGCCGAAATACAAGTGATTAACGGCGATGATCCCTACTTGCGTCAAAATGGGTCTGAACATTGGAAAGATGCCTGTTGGACGAGTGTGAATGGCAAAGCTGAACTGATGGGAAATCCCGAATTAGGGGTGTATATTGAAGACGATTATGTTTGTCAAAATAATCATCAAATTCTGCCCATTCATGCTTTAAAAATGGTCGGAAAACATAACCTCCAAAACCTGTTAATGTCTGTTGCTGCTGCCCGTTTAGCTGGGATTGAACCCGCAGCTATTCAAGAGGCAATTTCCAACTTTCCCGGTGTTCCTCATCGTTTAGAATATGTGGGAAGTTGGCAAGGAATTGATTGGATTAATGACAGCAAAGCCACCAATTATGACGCGGCAGAAGTCGGTTTAGCGGCGGTAGAAGCCCCGGTTATATTAATCGCGGGGGGTGAACCCAAAGAAGGAGATGATCGCCAATGGGTGCAAAGGATTCAAGAAAAAGCCGCAGCCGTGTTGTTAATAGGAGATGCAGCCGAACAATTTTCACAACGACTCAAACAGGTGAATTATCAAACGGTAGAAATTGTTGAAACGATGGAAAATGCGATTCCTAAAGCCGCAGAATTAGCCCGTCAGTTCTCAGCCAAAGTAGTGTTATTGTCGCCGGCTTGTGCGAGTTTTGATCAATATGAAAGCTTTGAACATCGAGGCGATCATTTTCGTCAATTGTGTTTAGAATTTATGAGTTAATGATTAAATTTCCAATCTTTCGTAAAATTCTCAATACTTCATACAGTTCACCCGAATTTAACAGCGTGAACTGTTTGGATAACGCATAAACAGGATTTTCTTGTTGGATGAGTTTGATAAAGATAAAATTATCACCACTGGTTAATAAACCATAGGTTGGAATAGTCAAATTTGGGGTACAGAGTAAATAAGCTAAGGCTTGAGGAATTCCTAACCCCAAAGAAAATGTTGTTCGTTTTGCTTCCAATACCCAAACCCACAACTGATGATGAATCACCAGTGCATCAATTCTTCCTGATAAAATTTCCTCGGAATTATCAAGGGTTAATTCAACAGAAGATTCAAATTTCATTTTGTAAGGTGGATCATAAAAACCTGCTATCTCTAATAAAGGAGAGACAATCATCATTTTTACCCCTTCTTCGAGAATCATTCCCTCCTCAAGTTGGTAAAAATATCGATTCATAATTTGATCTAGCCTGAGACAATTTTCTGATGAAATTTCGGGTAAGTTTTGACTCCATTCTGTAAAAAACTGCAAATCTTCAGTTCGTTGTAAATTAAAGTTATCCCGGAGTAGTTTTAACGTCGTTTTTTCAGAAATGGCGATTGTTTTAACCCTGTTATTAGGAAGTTAGAGTTGTTGGGGTTTACAAAGACCAAAATTGATGACTTGTTGATGAGATAACACAGTGGGAGAATCAGCATCCGGTTCTATAAATTGTAAATCATCCGCCCAATGATCAGGATTTTGATACAATTTATCGAGATTGGCAAGAATCTTTTTCAAATCCCAATTCCACCATTTTAGAGCTAATAGTCGTTCTATGGTTTCGGGTTGAAAACGATAGCGTTTAACCCTTGCGGGATTACCTACTGCGATCGCATAATCAGGTATATCTTGGGCGACAACAGATTTTGCTCCGATCACTGCACCATTGCCAATTTTTACCCCAGATAATATTGTCGCTTCATAACCGATCCAGACATCATTTTCAATCGTTGTAACGCCTTTATTTCGACCATCAATCAGTTCATCTAAACGCGGTTCAGTAAAGAATAAGACAAAGGGATAAGTTGTCACCCGTTCCATTAAATGTTCGCCTCCGCCAAATATAGTAATATTTTTTGCAAAGGAACAGAATTTACCAATTTTTATCTGATCTTCAGGCTTCCATAGCGCCAAAGTAATTAATCGATCAAAATAGCTGTATTCTCCAACGCGAACACGGGGATCTGTAACCTGTTCTTTTAACCAATAAGATGAACCTTGATTTTGATATTCTATATAGGCAATAAGAATTCCTAATTCAAAGGAAAACTTGAATCATTCATCTAGACAAAGCAGACAAAAATCCTGCAAATAATTGTAACAATTTCTCGGTGTCTGCCTATACCTTCATCCCTCGGTACAGACTGCTACAATAAAGAACCCACATCACCACCTGAAAAACTCTTTTTGGGAAAGGGGCGATGTTGAAACTGAACGGACACCAAAAACGCCCTGTGTTGAGTCGTCTGCTCAGAAATTTGGTGTTCTCTAGATTAATTTATGATGGTATAGCAGTGTCTCAATCAAAATCTCCGAGTTCAATTCAAGCTTGTGATTGGCCGATTTCTCAACTTCCAGGGTTAAACTCAAGCAATCAACAACTTCTCAGTGATAAATGTGGCATTACCACAACCACAGAACTGTTGCAAAATGGTCGTACCCAAGCGCAAAAAATGATGCTGGCGAATGTGTTGCAAGGGAGCCTACGGGATATCAGCAAATGGGTGGCGATGGCTGATTTAGCCCGAATTCCCAGTGTAGGGTGTCAGCATTGCGGACTGTTGCTTCATGCGGGGATTGGCTCCGTCACCCAGTTAGCACAAATGCCTGTCCACCGACTGCACCAACAAGTTCTCCGTCTGCACGTGATCACCATGCAACGGCGCGATCTGTGTCCGTCTGTGGCGGTTGTACAGCGTTGGGTTCAGGAAGCCCAGTGGTTATAAAGAGCTAGGGGCATACCCAACTGCTCTCAACTCCTGGGAAGACGAAATCCCGCGAGTTTGGGTTGCCCAGCATTCATCTGGCTGTCGAAATATCACTTAAGTTATTCTAAAAGCAATATTCAATCTATAATCTCACTTAAACTCTAGATTCCGGTACAATAGATGTAAGATTCTTTACCGTGACTGACAGTATGACTTTGATTCCCTCGGACTTTCTCCAGCAGATTGCACAGGAACAGGGTGTTTCAGACACCGAACTGGAGGTGTTGTCAAAAGCGTTACTTGAGGGGGAATCCATTGCTGCTATCTCCCATGAACTGAACCTCAAGCCAGAAACGGTTCGCAAGCGCCTTGGAGAAGCCTACCGCAAATTTCAGATTGAGGGGAAGGGGCCAGGAAAAATGGCAAAATTACAGCAATTGTTGGTTTCTCGTTATCAAGAACAAACTTTTTTAGAACTTAAACCGAATCCACCGATTCAAAAAATGACTTCTCATTTGGATTGGGGTTCAGCACCAGATATCGAAGTGTTTTATGGGCGAGAACAAGAACTTTCTCAACTCAATCAATGGATATTCAAAGATCGCTGTCGTTTGATTGCGGTGTTAGGAATGGGGGGAATGGGGAAAACCACTTTAGCCGTAAAATTAATCAAGCAGTTGCATGAACAATTTGAGTTTATCATTTGGCGATCGCTCCGTCAAGCCCCCTCTTTAAAAATTTTATTAGCGGATATAATCAGCGTTTTATCGAATCAAGCAACGGCCGATCGTTTTTTAAATCAAGAGAGTGATAGCCTGATTTCACACCTAATTCAATCTCTCAAAAAATCTCGCTGTCTAATGGTGTTGGATGATGTTGAAATGATTTTAGGTTCTCATCAATTAGCGGGTTCTTATGCTCAAGGATACGAAGATTATGGAACAATAATTAAACGAGTTGCAGAAGAGTCTCATCACAGTTGTTTAATGTTGACGAGTTCTGAAAAGCTCAAAGATTTAGTCTTGCTGGAAGGAACAAAAGTTCGTTCTTTACATCTAACAGGTTCCGAAGAAATCTCCCAAAAAATTCTAGCTGAACGAGGATTAACAGTCAGTTCCGAATGGAAGACTTTAATTGAACGTTATGGCTGTAATCCTTTAGCGATTAAAATTGTTTCAGCAACGGTTCAAGAGTTATATTCAGGTCAGGTAACAGAATTTATTAAAAATACGCTGTTAATGGGAGATGTTCGTTCTTTGCTTGATCAACCTTTTGAACGATTATCAACCCCCGAGAAAGAAATGATGTATTGGTTAGCATTAGAACAGCAACCCCTGCAACTTTCCCAACTGCAAAAAAAGATGTTAATTCCGTTGTCAACTTCAGAACTTTTAGAAATTATGGGTTCTTTAGGACATCGCTCACTGATTGAAAAAAGTCAGAAAGAGGGTCAAATTTTGTTTAGCCTTCAACCTGTGGTGATGAAATATGTAATCGAGCAGTTTGTTCGTCAAATAGAAGAAGAAATTATTAGATTAATTCAACATCAAGATTTAGAATCCCTTTGGTTACTGCAACTTTATCCTTTGGAGGCTGAAGAAAGTTCTAAAAAATATTACTCTATTCTGGAAATTGTCAAAAATAAACTGAGTTCTAGATTGCTTTCTAATCGTCGAAGTTTTAATCTAGCAATTCAGCGACTCGAAGAAAGTTTGGCTAATTTAAACAAACAAATTTTTGGAAGTCCTTATACAACTGAAAATATCCAAAAGCTCATTCATATTCTACAATTTGAGTGATAAATACTAAGATGAGCTATTGTATTAACCCTCAATGTCTCAACCGTGAAAACCCCGATCAGCTTGAAGCTTGTCAAGCCTGCGGGACTCCTTTATTGATTGATAAGCGATATCGCATTATTCGCCCTTTAAGAGAACCTAAACCTGCTTATCCCACCGATATTTTTGAAGTTGAAGACTGGGGAACAGGACTAGAAGATTGGGGAAATTTAAAAGTTTTAAAAGTTTTAAAATACGATAATAATCCTGATTTAGTTCGTCTATTTAAACAGGAAGCTCGAGTATTAATGTGGTTACGTCATCCAGGAATTCCCCGAGTAGAACCGGATGGTTATTTTCGGCTTCCTGCTTCCAAAAAGTGTAAACCGCTTCACTGTTTAGTCATGGAAAAAATAGCGGGAGAAAACTTAGAGAATTGGTTAAGTGAAAATGGAAAATTGTCTCAAGAGGAAGCCTTAGACTGGCTCCAACAAATTATCGAAATTTTAGATAAACTGCACAGCCAAAATTTATTACATCGGGATATTAAGCCATCTAATTTAATTTTAAGACCCAACGGACAATTAACAGCAGTTGATTTTGGAACCGTTGGAATTGGAAATTGGGGTTCAACTCAAGTCGGTTCATTAGGTTATGCTGCTCCCGAACAATTAGTCGGAGAAGCTGTATTACAATCCGATTTTTTTGCTTTGGGTCGAACCTTTGTACATTTGTTAACAGGTCAGTCTCCGATGAATTTTCCAAGTGAGCAAAAAACCGGGAAAATTCAATGGCGAAATCAAGCCGAACACATCTGTTTTGTATTTGCAAATTGGATCGATCAGTTGATGCAGCCTTCTCCTAAACATCGCCCCAAAAATACACGATTACTTCTGCAATCTTTGCAAGAGATTAGAGAAAAAATCACTCATTCTAAACCTTATAAATCTAAAAGATTAGAAAAAATAAAGGGTTTAGCGTTGCTTTTATTCGGCTTAACAGGGGTTCGTTTAATCAGTCCTCAGATTCCGATTTTCATTCAAACCTATATTTTTCCTAAGCTTGATAAAACCTTAACCAATATTGGATTTGAACATTATCAAAATTATAATTTAGAACGAGCAGAATTTTATTATCAATTAGCGTTACAGTTTAATCCAGATAATTCAGCTTCATCCCTTCAACTGGGTTTAATTTGTGAAGATAGACAAAATTATGGTTGTGCGAGAACAGAATATAAAACTGCTATTCAGTCTGCACAGCAAAACCAAAACTATTATGTACAGGTCGCCGCTATTAATAATTTATCACGTTTGCAAATTTGGTTAGACGGAAATAGTACAATAGCCATTGAGCAGTTACAACAAGGGTTAGAACTGATTCCCCTTCTCAAACAACAATATTCGGAACCGTTAATCACTAAAATGGAATCAGACTTACATAAAAATTTAGGTTGGGCCTATGCTCAAAAAATACAATATTCCGATGCTTTCATTCATTTAAAAACAGCAATTGAAGTCAATCCTAAAAATGCTCCCGCCCATTGTTTATTGGCCCAGGTACTTGAAGAAAGCCCCCAAAAAAGGTTAAGCTTACAGAGTGTACGAAAAAACTGTCTTAATATTTATTCAAGTCAAAATCCCGAAACGATTACCTGGAAAAGTCTAGTTCGTCAACGTTTGAAAGCTGAAGGAGAAATTCAATGAAACTCCAGCCTTTTTTAGTGTTTTTATTCACGCTCGCTTTAATTTTAGTCAGTTTCACTCTAAAAAACTCATCTCAACCCGTTTATGCAGCCTATGAACGATTACCTGTTGGACGAGTGATTGAGACCAAAGGAGAGGTCTTAATTAAACGTCAAAATTGGTCAGACTATCATCCCCTTTTTGTGGGGACAGAACTTTATGCCAATGATCAAATTAAATCTCAATCTCAATCCAAATTAACAGCAATTTGTTATGAAAACTGGGAAACTTGGAACGCTCCAACGGATCAAATATCTCAACCGAATGAGGGATGTTTACAAGCTCGAACAGAATGTGTCAAGACTCCAGAAGGTTGTGTTCCTGTAGACTCTACTCGCAGCAATCATCAAATTTTGATCAGTGATCGCGTTCCTTATATTATCAGTCCTCGTCATACTTTATTACTCAATAATAAACCGATAATTTTACGGTGGAATCCGGTTGTCGGAGCCAGTCGTTACACAGTGATGATTAAGAGTCCTTCAGAATCCATTTGGGAAACAGAAGTCAGTTCAAATCAGGTTATTTATGAGGCATATACTTCTTTAAAGCCCGGAGTTCGTTATATTGCAATAGTTCATGCTGATATTAATGTTTCCTCTCTCGATGAAGAATCACCCTTTTCTCAACAAGATGGATTAGGAATGGGATTTTCGATTTTAGATGAGTTAACACAACAAGAAATTACGACTAAAACTGAGCAACTTACACAAAAATTAAGTGGAGAAGCCAAAACTTTAGCTTTAGTTGAGTTGTATCAAAAAAACAAATTAAACAATGAAGCCATTAATCAATTAGAATCCTTAATTAAAGCCAATTATAAAAGCGCAGCAATTTATCATAAACTTGGTGAACTTTATCAAAAAATACAACTTCCTCTTTTAGCAAAAGAAAGCTATTTAAAAGCTGTGGAGTTAATCGCAGATGAAGATATTGCAGGAATGGCAGAAGTTCAAGCCGCTTTAGGCCTAATCTACACAGTATTAGGCCAGAAAAAAGAAGCTGTTTATTGGCTGACATTAGCGTACAATCAATATCAGCAGTTAGGAGAACAGCAACGCCAGACAGAGATTAAGCAGTTAGTTGAACAAATTAGTCAATCAACCCTTTAAAAGATGGCGATGAATCAATTGATTAAAATAGTAACTTTGATCGGAATTTTGACCTTGATTCCTAGTTCTACTTTGGCTCAAATTACGCCCGCAAATGATGGAACCGGAACAAGAGTGACACCAGTCCAACCCGGACAAAACACACAAACTCGTTTTGATATTCAAGGCGGAAGTCGTTCTCAAGATGGGGCGAATTTATTTCATAGTTTTGAGCAATTTAATCTAAACTCTGGAGAAACTGCTAATTTTATTAGCACACCTGAAATCCGTAATATTTTAACTCGAATTGTGGGCGGTGATATTTCTAATATTGATGGTACAATTCAAGTTACAGGTAGCAATGCCAATTTATTTTTAATGAATCCTTCTGGGATTGTTTTTGGTTCCAACGCGAGTTTAAATGTACCTGCTTCATTTTTTGCAACCACATCAACTGCAATTGGATTAGGAAATACAATCAACGGTGTTCCTCAGTCTTGGTTTGGAGTATTTCAAGCCAATAACTATTCACAACTGAATGGTTCTCCGACTGGATTTATCTTATCGAATAGCCAATCCGGTACTATAATTAATCAGGGAAATCTAACCGTTAAACCCGGAAATACGTTAGGATTAGTGGGTTCTGTTGCGATCAATCAAGGAATAGTTTCAGCCCCTCAAGGAAATATTAGGATTGAATCAGTACCCGGTAATGGTTTTGTTCGCCTGACTCAGACTGGTAATTTATTAAACTTAGAAGTTCAACCCCAGGATCTTTTAAATTTCCCAGAAATTCCGATAGTATCTTTACCCAGAATGCTCACGGGAGGAATGCAAAATCATGCAACAAATGTGATTGTCAATGAGAACAATACCATTACATTAGTTCACGGGAATTCGAGTCAGTCTCTCGAACGTAAATCTAGAATTCAGGAGAGTCGCTTTAATGAATTTAGAACTTCAGAGACTCTCGCTTTTACTCCTCCTTTTTTACCGGAAACACCTATTCTATCAAACGAAATACCCCTCCCCGTTCGCTCTTTTAACGGTGATAATATCTCCGAAAATCCCTCTTTTTTACCCTTTAATCCTGTTTTGAGTCCGGCGGAAGTTCCCAATATTGAACTTTTGATGCTTCCTCTCTCTTTAGAAATTCAGTCACTTCCTAACCCTACACAATTGAGCATCCCTTCTATTGGCACCTTAGAAAATAATATTAACTTACATCGAGACAGTTTGACTAATCCCATTATTAATCCTCAATCTTTACAATCTTTAATTCCCAGTCATCTGAATCCACAAAATAGCTATCAAATCTCCTTAGACTCTATTTTACCTGAAACAAGTATCAAAGAAATGTTCAGTGAAATAGAAGCTAAAACTACCCAAAAACCAGCCGTTATTTACATCAAAACTCACGAAAATCAATCCCTTGAATACATTGATGGTTTACAAATCAAAACTCAAATCGGACTAACCTTAATGTTAGTTATACCCAATGGAAAATCAATCGTTAAAAGTATTCCTGAAGCCAATTTACAAAAAATTAATCGTTTATCTAGAGAGTTTTATTGGGAAATTAGCGACCCGAAAACAACAGCTTGGCCTGCCGCTCGTCAACTTTATGATTGGTTAATCGCGCCTCTTGAAGCTGATTTAAAAGAAGCAGGAATTGATACCTTATTATTTTGTTTAGATGAAAAATTGCGATCGCTTCCTCTAGCTGCTTTACATGATGGCAAACATTTTTTGATTGAAAAGTATAATTTTACCCTCATTCCTAGCCTAAACCTCACCGATGTCAGTTATAAAGGATTGCAAGATGCTGAAGTATTAGCAATGGGAATGTCTGAGTTTAAAGATCAACCTTCTCTACCGAGTGTTCCCACAGAAGTTACTACAATTACTCAAAAATTATGGCAGGGAGAAACCCTTCTCAATCAAGAATTTACCTTAAAAAACCTCCAGAAAAAACGAAGTCAAAAATCCTATAAAATCATCCATCTCGCTACCCATGCGAACTTCAACTCTCAACAAGACTCTTATATTCAATTTTGGGATGATAAACTGCCGTTAAATCGACTCCGAGAATTACAATGGTATAAACAACCCCAAGTCGAATTATTAGTATTAAGTGCCTGTAAAACGGCTTTAGGAAATTCCCAAGAAGCCGAAACCGAAATGGGGTTCGCGGGTCTAGCCTACCGAGCCGGAGTCAAGTCCGCTTTGGCGAGTTTGTGGCGAGTCAGCGATGTGGGGACATTGGGGCTAATGGTTGAATTTTACGACCATTTGAAGTCTAGCCCAATCAAAGCAGAAGCCCTCAGACAAGCCCAACTCGCTTTGTTGCGCGGAGAAGTGCAAGTGGAGGGAAACTCACTGCGACAAACCCGAGGAAACACCCCCCTACCTCCAGCCTTAACCGCTCCTCAATCCCCCCGGAACTTGTCCCATCCCTACTACTGGGCGGGTTTCACGATGATTGGCAGTCCTTGGTAAACCCAGGTAACTTAAGTGATTTTTACTTTAAAGCTTGAAACCTATACTGAGAAAAGTATACAGCTATTTAGTCTTGCCTGTCCTCACTTTGTTTTAGATTTAGACTTGACATCTACGTTCTTTCTTTTTACGATAGATATCACTTAAGTTACAAACTTAAGTGATCAACCTGGGATTCATGAGTCCGAAGTCGTCTAACCCAAATCTCACGAGAGTCCAATCAATCTGACAGGGTTTCATCCAATACCTTGTCAGATTTCTCCCAGACACCCATTAATTCTTCCAACTTTTTGAGTTTTTTTGACTCCTTTCGAGGTCAATTTGCCGCTAATAACCTTTGGTTTTTGTTAGCAAATTGTCTGAGCTTAAGGTGCATCTTTTAACGTGCCTAATAGCTTCAACTTGTCAACTCAGTTGTACAAAAATTAGGAAAACTAACATGAATCAGACTACTGGAACACTAGAATCCTCAACAGAAACATCAAACAATATTTCCGATGTCTCTGAACAGTCGTTTGAAAGCTTCAACAGTCGAGGAGAAGGAAGACGTTCTCAGGGTGAAGAATCCACACTTCCTGAAAACTTCAACTTTTGCGGTACTGTCACCACTGAGGAATTTTCAGAGGAATTCAACCTCGAAAAAATGATCGCTAATATCAGGTATTTGCAGAACTTGTCAGAAGAATTAGGATCTGAATTCTCACCGATATTCTTTCAATATCCTGATCTTCCCGCCGATTTTAACACTTCTGATCAAGGCTTGGGTTTTACTAAAACTCAAAATTTCAGTGACTTCTTCACCGATTTTTTGGGTTCAGACAGCAACTTCTCTGAATCAATTAATTTCCAAGATCTTCTCGAACAATTTTCTCAGTTAGAACGTTCGGAACTTCCCGAAGAATTTGAAAACATAGACTTTTCCCAACTTCCCGAAATTCCTGAAGATCTCGAAGATTTTCCGACTATCATTGATGATGATACCGTCGATGAATTATCTGAAGAAGAAACTTCTGACGAACTAGAATCTGATGATGATACTGTTGATGAATTATCTGAAGAAGAAACTTCTGACGAACTAGAATCTGATGATGATACCGTCGATGAATTATCTGACATAGAACTTCCCGAACTTCCTGAAGATCTCGAAGATTTTCCGACTATCATTGACGACGGAGAATTACCGGATGGAGAAGTTTTCAATAATCCTGTTGAATGTTTCCCTGTCGATATGATGGAAGAATATTTCAGTCAATCGCAAGAGGATAATTCATCTGAAATTCCTGACTTTCCCATAAACTTTGAACCCGGAGATATTAATGATATTGAAGGAGAAGTAACCATTCTTCCCTTTCCACTCCCTGGATTTAGTGAGGAATTTGATTCGTTAACCGGAAGCTTTAATGGCGAATTTCCGACGTTTTCTGAAACTGATAGTGAAGGAGAAGTAACCATTCTTCCCTTCCCACTCCCTGAAGGATGGGGTGAAAAATTTGATCAGTTAATAGGAAGTTCAGAGGGCGAGTTTCCGAGTCTTTCTGAAACCGATGGTGAAATCATTGAACTTCCGTTTGAATACAGTTTCACTTCCTGGGTTGAAGGCGGAGAAATGCCAGAGATCATGCACTGCTTCTTTGAAAATGATCAGGTCATGTTTAGTGCCAAGATTCCTTTGACACAAGAAGACTTAACGCCTACGATTTAGAATGAAATCTGAGTAGCTGAACTCGGAACAGGGCGGGTTTAGCAAGATTATTTGTAGTAAGAACTCAACCTCTGTGAACCCGCCCCTACAGGACATTTCCGAACGCTTCCTGAATTATTCAGCTTTCGCTACAACAACAAAATTAACCAACTTACCCGGAACCACAATCACCTTTTTCAACTCTTGATTTTCCAGGTGACGTTGGGCAACTTCCGAATCTTTTGCTAACTGTTCTAACGTTGCTTTATCCGCTTTTGCAGGCGCTTGAATCGTGCCGCGAGTTTTCCCGTTCACTTGTATCACTAAAGTGATTTCATCCACCACTAAAGCTTCAGAATCAACAACGGGCCAACTTTGGGTATGAATTGAATCTTTGTAACCCAAACTCTGCCATAATTCCTCAGCCAAATGCGGCGAAAACGGTGCCAATAATTTTAACAACGTTTCAATTCCCTCTCGATAAACAGGAGAATTTTTACAGCTTGCGTCACTAAGTGCATTACTCAATTTCATCATTTCCGACACGGCTGTATTAAACTGATATTCCCCGTCTAAATCCTCCGTTATCTCCTTAATAGCGATATGAATTGCCCGCCTCAAATCCTTTTCCTCCTTACTCAAATCTCCCGTTTTTTTAGAAGACTTTACAGGCGTATTTTCGGCAAATTCACTCACCAACCGCCACACCCGATTTAAGAAGCGAAACTGCCCTTCAACATCGGCATCATCCCATTCTAAATCCTTCTCAGGCGGTGCTTTAAATAGGATAAACATACGCGCCGTATCAGCACCATATTTTCCCATCACCTCCAACGGATCAACGCCATTATATTTAGACTTAGACATCTTCTCATAGAAGACTTCTAATTTCTCCCCTGTTTCGGGATCTTTTGGATCAGCAGCATTCACATTTGCCGAAGGAATATATTTCCCCGTCACCGGGTTTTTATACGTCAATCCTTGAACCATTCCCTGAGTTAACAAACGGCTAAACGGTTCATCACACTTTAACAAACCGCGATCGCGCATCACTTTCGTAAAAAACCGCGAATACAATAAATGCAAAATCGCGTGTTCAATTCCGCCCACATATTGATCGACAGGCATCCAATCATTACCAATTTTCGGATCAAAAACCTGTTGATCATTCTTCGCGTCAGGATACCGCATAAAATACCACGACGAATCCATAAACGTATCCATCGTGTCCGTTTCCCGTTTCGCTGGAGTCCCACAACTCGGACAGGGAACGTTTACCCAGTCTTCCAACTTCGCCAACGGCGACGCCCCCCGCCCCGAAAATTCCACATTTTCCGGCAATGTCACAGGCAAATCTTCATCCGGTACCGGCACCGCCCCACAATTCGGACAGTGAATAATCGGAATGGGCGCCCCCCAATAGCGTTGTCGGGAAATCAACCAATCTCGCAGCCGATATTGTATGCGTCTTTCGCCCAAACCTTCGTCTTCCGCATATTCAATAATTGCCAGTTTGCAGCCTTCCGAGGTTTCCCCATTACAAGGGCCAGAATTCACCATCACACCCGGTTCGATGTAGGCTTCTGTCAACACCTCATCGGCGTTATCGGCATCATGGGGAACAATCACCGTTGTTATCGGCAAATTGTACTGTTTAGCAAAGGCAAAATCTCGCGTATCATGGGCAGGAACTCCCATCACCGCCCCAGTCCCGTATTCATACAACACATAATCAGCGATCCAGATGGGAATTTCTTCATTACTAAAGGGGTTGATCGCTTTTCCGCCTGTCGGTACTCCCCGTTTGGGTTTATCTTCGGCGGTTCGATCCATCTCACTTTGTTGGGAGACTTCTTTGATAAACGCCTCAACGGTTTGTTTTTGATCTGGAGTTGTCACCTTTTCGACTAACGGATGTTCCGGCGCCAACACCACATAAGACACCCCAAATACCGTATCCGGGCGAGTGGTAAACACAGGGATTTTGTCTTCCATCCCCACAACGAGAAATTCCAAATAAGCCCCCGTAGACTTGCCGATCCAGTTGGCTTGCATTAATTTGACTTTTTCAGGCCAACCGGGGAGTTTGTCTAAATCGTTCAACAATTCCTCCGCATAGGCGGTAATTTTCAGGAACCATTGACGCAACAATTTCCGTTCAACCTTTGCCCCAGACCGCCAGGAACGGCCTTCGCTGTCTACTTGTTCATTTGCCAGTACCGTTTGATCGATCGGGTCCCAGTTAACGGCGGCTTCTTTCTGATAGGCAAGTCCAGCGTTATAAAATTGCAAAAATATCCACTGCGTCCAGCGATAATAGTCGGGTGAACAAGTTGCCAGTTCTTTTTCCCAATCAAAAGAAATGCCCAAACGTTCCAGTTGTTGCTTCATCTGGGCAATATTTTGATACGTCCACTTCGCCGGATGAATTCCTCGTTCAATGGCTGCATTTTCCGCCGGAAGTCCGAAAGCATCCCACCCCATCGGGTTGAGGACGCGATAGCCTTGCATCCGTTTGAGTCGTGCGATCACGTCGGTGATGGTATAGACGCGAACATGACCCATGTGTAAGTTTCCCGATGGATAGGGAAACATCGCCAGGGCGTAAAATTTGGGCTTTTGGGGATCGGTTGAGGTTTGGTGTGCAGCACTTTCAGCCCAAGTTTGTTGCCATTTTTCTTCAATGGATGCAGGATTATATCGAGACTCCACAGCTCTAACTCCGTGCGGGATGGTTATCGTTTTTCTTTGCTTATTGTTGCATAATACCCGATCAAGTATGGGGATTGCAGATTACTGAGACATTGGCTTTGTCATCTCTAAAAATCATCCGAAAGATAGATACCTTTGCTCAAGTCAAGCGGCCATCTTAAAAATAAGCCAGTTAACGATACATTCAATTAACTGCGATCGCCTCTATGTCGTCAATCTAGCTTCTGTTATAGCTCTAGCTAATTAGAAATTATAAACCTATAAGTTTTTTTGAAGTTTAGAAGTTCACTCCTTTCTGGGTTGCTTTTTATACCTACAGAGATTGATTTTTCAGGAAATTGACTTTTTATTAACCCATAAAAATACGTTTGTCAAGTCTTTATATTTAAAGATTAAAACAAATTCATCCAAAAAACTTTAAAGAGTATATAAAGTTGTTCTTATAAACCGAAAATATACGGAGAAAATACATAACCCTATTTCAACTTATTTGATTTTAAAGTTCCGAGATATTACCAATTGTGCGGTGGGGAATTGATTGCCATACTAGGAACAACAAAGCAACCACACACCAAACCCACTCCAAAACATGGCAACTAACTTATTAAGTAAACTCTCAATTGCAACTGTTAGCACCGCAGCTATTAGCCTTTCTCTCCTTAGTGCAAATCCCGCTCAAGCCAATGGTTTTAGTGACGGATATGAAGTAGAAAACTGGACATTGACAAACAATAATAATGCCAATGGTTTTGTCAATACCAGTAATGCTCCCGAATCCATCACTTTAACAGCAGGAGATGATGGTTCTTACTATGGTGGAAGTAGCTGGTATACAGCGACATCTCTTGCAGATGGGTTGGTTAGCTTTGATTGGAGCTACACGACCAATGACCCTTATGGTCCGGGGTGGGACCCCTTTGGATATATTCTCAATGGTGTTTTTACTCAACTATCGAATAGCTTTGAATACAATCAGTTCGGTTCAGCTAGCTTTGCAGTCCTAGCAGGAGATCTATTCGGCTTTGGAGTCAGCACAGATAACGGTGACGGTACCGCTATAGTAACAGTCTCTAACTTCGCGGCACCTCAAAGCGTTCCTGAACCGGGAACCATCGCTGCACTCGGATTAATTGGTTTGGGTGGCTTGTTAACGAAGAAAAAACTGAACGCTTCAGACAACTAATTCGTCGTTTTTAGAAACAAAAATTATAGCCAAATACTCCTCAAGTCTCAGCTTCGGTTGAGACTCTTTTTGTATCTTTGTAGAGTTGATCAAGAGAAAATCTTCGTGACTTTGTGTCGTGAGGGTGAGTTTCTTGAGTCAAAAACCCGAAAAAATAGAAAAGCCAGGAATATAGGTCATTCCCGACTTGATCTCGTAAATCTTTGACTCAACTCCCGTAATGCTTTTATGATAAAACCAAGAGAGTTTAGTCAATGATGAGTCTGAGATTATGCCCAAAACGGTCGCCGACGTAATGACATCTAAGCCAATCTTGGCCAAGCCTGATATGCCTCTCAAAGAAGCCATCCAGATTTTAGCAGAACACCAGATTAGCGGTCTTCCCGTGGTTAACGATGCAGGCAAGTTAGTAGGTATTATCTCGGAAACTGATATCATCTGGCAGGAAAGCGGTGTCACGCCTCCTCCTTATATTACGATTCTCGATAGTGTGATTTATCTGGAAAATCCATCCCGTTACGAAAAAGAACTTCACAAGGCTCTAGGTCAAACCGTTGAAGAAGTGATGACAACAGGGCAAATAGCAACAATTACCCCGAATCAATCTCTCTCAGAAGCAGCACGTTTACTCAATGAAAAGCGAGTTCATCAATTACCTGTATTAGACGAAGGGGGGAATGTGATCGGTATTCTCACCTGTGGAGACATTATTCGCACGATGGCAGCCAGTTGACGATTCCTTGGCTATTGCGTCTTCTAGTTGACATCCTCCCGTCGCTTTTAGCGAGGGATTCCTAGACTTGACAATCTAGGTTTCTGCTTCACCCACATCTGCGTACACTACCAACCTTGGTTGATTATGTCCCCGTCTTACGTCATGTCCACAGACTTTCGACCCATTGCAGAGTCCCGATTCCGCCAGCCCGGCGGTACGGTGTCTTGTCAGACTTTGTACTTGTTGCTTAGAGTTTTTACCCAATCAAGCTTTCCTGATTGGAACCCCCAAACTCAAGTTTTCAAGGTGCTAAACCGATTACTTGATTTTTGTATTTCGGTATTTTTCAATTATATAGCAGTAAGCGAATACATTAGGACATTTCTAAATCCTAAAACCCCTTCACCGTCTACTGATCCGGTGTTCCCTGTTCCCTGTTCCCGATTCAAGTACGCTATACAACTATGGGAGGCACGGCTTTCCTCCCGTCGCTTTTAGCGAGGGTCGACCGCCGAGAGAAAAGATGATAAGATTTGAAGTCTCAAATCAACCCGAAGACTGAGGTTAATTTTGAAGACCTTGGCCAAGTCAATAGGAATTTATAAAAAACGCCAAACCTTGAGAAAAAACCTTTTAACAACATGAGCATTACTCCAGAGTCCGTTCAACAGTTGCTCAGTTCAGAAGATTTAGGCGATCGCTTACGTGGAGTCAATCAACTCCGTCAGCTAGAACCCGAAACGGCTTTTGCTCTGATTCAATCGGCTGTTGCGGATCGAGATACCCGAGTCCGCTATGCGGCTGTGAGTCAATTATCGACCTTGGGCGAGCAAGATCGCACTCGTGCATTACAACTCTTACGAGAATGCTTACTCCAAGATCCAGAAGCCGATGTCAAGGCGGCAGCAGCCGATGCGATTGGAGGGCTAAAATTGCGTGAAGCCTTTGATGAGTTAGAGCAAGTCTATCATAATACTTCAGAATGGTTGATTAAATTGAGTATTGTGGCAGCATTGGCTGAACTGGAAGAACCAAGGGGATTTGAATTGCTAGAAGAGGCCCTTAAAGGTGACAATGACCTGATCCGAACCGTTGCTATCGGCGCAATGGGAGAACTTGGGGATCGGCGAGCAATTCCTTTACTGCTTCCTTATGCTGGTGATCCAGACTGGCAGATCCGACATCGGGTTGCTCAAGCTTTAGTTCATTTAGGCGCTTCCCCAGAAGCCGAAGAAACGCTCAAGCAACTCGCCAGTGATCAGGTTGAAGCTGTAGCCCAAGCTGCTCAAAGGTTAGATCAGATCAAAAGCTAAATCTAGCAGGAACTTGGCGAACGTTGAGGGTTTGTCAGTAAAGTTGCCAGAACAACGGCTTCCGAGAAGAGGTGTTTTCTGGTAGCTTAACTATATGAGAGTCATTTAAAGCTGGGTATCCGCTCTCGTACCGTCGTTGTACTTACTATTTGTTCGTTGTTTGGGAGAACAAGATGTTAACAATTCTGTTTCAATTTTTTTTAGCCGCCTTGGTGATTCTTTCGTTTATCATGGTTGTTGGTGTTCCCTTTGCCTACGCTTCTCCACAAAATTGGAGTCAGTCTAAGCCTCTGTTGTATATTGGTTCAGGACTCTGGATCGCCTTAGTGCTTCTGGTTGGAGTCTTAAACTACTTAGTGGTTTAATTGAGAGATTGGGTTAGAGGCTCAGGTTATTCACAAAAATTAGGGCTGAATTGTCGAACCTCTGACCCTGGCCACAGAAAGAGAGGATCACAGGCATGACCGTTTTTGAAGGAAATTTTACTCAAACTGACTCATTCAAGTTTGCAATTGTTATTGGTCGTTTTAATGACTTAATTACCAGTAAGTTGTTAGAAGGCTGTCAAGATTGTCTCAAGCGGCATGGGGTAGATGCCGATCCTCAAGGAACGCAAGTTGATTATGTCTGGGTTCCGGGTAGTTTTGAGATTCCCTTAGTGGCGCATCAATTAGCCCTGAGTCGGCGCTACGATGCGATTATCTGTTTGGGAGCCGTGATTAAAGGACAAACTCCTCACTTTGATTATGTGGCGGCAGAAGTCTCAAAAGGCATCGCAGCGACGGGATTTCAAACGGGTACTCCGGTGATCTTTGGGGTGGTGACAACAGACACCATGCAGCAAGCCCTAGAACGAGCAGGGATTAAGAGTAATAAGGGATGGGAATATGCAATGAATGCCCTGGAAATGGCGAGTCTGATGCGCCAAATTCATGGGGCGCCTGATCGCTATGGAAATCATTCTTCGGCAGGAGGAATGTTACCGGGGGGAGCGAGTCGGGCGATCGCGGCGGAACCTTCGATCAATACACAGGAACCCTCCTACTAAATCAACCCGGTTCAGGAAAAAATTTGAAAAGTTGCTTGACAAACTGAGTTTTTTGTGGAATCCTAGAAAGAGTCAAGCAATATTGCGGGTGTAGCTCAGTGGTAGAGCGCAACCTTGCCAAGGTTGATGTCGTGGGTTCGAATCCCATCACCCGCTTACTAAAAGAATATAAAGCTTAAAAAAGCAGCAAATAGGCTATAGGATTGCTGTTATCATCGGAAATAAGGAGTGCAAGGGAATAAAATTCTCTTGTATGACATTTAACTCTTGAGGGGGCTTGGGGGAGCTATAAGTCCCACGCCTGAACCCCTAAGGGTCAGCGTAGGTAGTTCACTCAACTCTCAACTTCTGTCGAGTCAATACTGATGTCAGGGAGACAGTCTAGCGTTTCAACTCAAGGGAAAAATCCATGAAAATCTAAAAACTTACAGATCAAGAAATTGACAAGACTGAGTTGGTCAGTATGATTCATTAAGTCTGTATTTAAAATCCGTAATTCTTAAACGCTTTATCTGATAACTGCTTGTGCCATCTCAGAAAGCCCAGAAAATCGAGTTAAACGGTGATTACCCTTGCCCCTGTAGGCGGAAGGGTCACTTAGTTCCGATCACGCTGACAGAAGCCTTTGGCTGCGATCGCTGTCAGCAAATTTTTGTTGTAGATGAGAGCGGTTACTCTCTAGAACAACTCTCAACCCACTATCCTTATAAACAAGCATGGCATTGGACAGGTCATCAGTGGCATCGAGCCAGTCCGGGTTTTCGGACTCATTACTTACCCCTAGCTTTAGGAATGCTCTTAGTGCCATTGGTAATTTGGCTACCTTTGGCATTGTATTCACCGGGACCCAATATTATACTTTGGGCAATGGTTGCGGTAATGTTGGCAATGTTGCCAGCATTGATGGTCTGGCTTGCTTACAGACGGTGAGCGAAGATGATAATTGATGATTTTAGTGCTTCACCCCCGCCGACGAACCCTATTCGTCGTGCCTATACAGCGAGTATACAACTAGCAAAGACGAAAGGAGAGCATCGTAGCCGTACCTTACGGGCTATGGCTGAAGCCATTAGAAAAAGGCAAAACGATATTTTAGAAGCAAACACCCTAGACTTAGAAGCCAGTCGAGAACTGGGTATTTCAGAATGTGTGAGTGAGTGGTTAAAGCTGACTCCTGAAAGGCTAGAAACAACGGTACAAATCTTGAAACGGTTGGGAGAACTTCCCGATCCCATCGGACGAGTCATCGGAGTTTCCTATCAACTCGAACAGGGTCAGACCTACTATCAACTGATTCCGATTGGGGTGGTGGGGTTAGTCTATGAAGCCTTTCCCGAATTGGGTGCAATCGCGGCAGGACTGTGCATGAAAACGGCTAATAGTTTAATTTTACTCGGTGGCAGTGAAGCGAACTATTCCAACCAAGTGATCACTCAAGCTTTACAGTCGGCGATCGAAGAAGAAGGTATGCCTATAGGCTGTTTAGAAGCCTTTCCCGCCGAACAGGAAGCCAGCATTCAAGACTTAGTGACTCAAGACCAATATATTAATCTGATCATTCCCTATGGTCGGCCCCATTTGGTGCAGCAAGTGGTCAATCAATCGACTGTTCCTGTTTTGCGTTCGGCGATGGGGAACTGCTATCTGTATTGGTCAGCAACAGCCAACGTGGAAATGGCGCGATGGATGATCTTGGATAGCCATCAAAGCAAACCTGACCCCGTTAATGCGATCGAGAAAGTATTAATCGATCCCAACCAGAAGGGTTCATCCTTAGTCAGACTTTGGAACAATCTGCGTGAAGAAGGATTTGAACTCAAAGGAGACGAACTCCTCGTCCAACAATTTCCCGAGCTAACCCTGGCTGAACCCTCAGAATGGTCACAACCCTACCTGAATAAAACCATCGCTTTTAAAGGAGTAGACAGTCTAGAAGAAGCGATCGCCTGGATGAACGAATATAGTAGTGGTCATAGCAACTGCTTGGCAACCGAATCCTATAGCGAGAGCCGTCAATTTGCCTTAGATGTCAACAGTGCCTTAACCTTTATCAATGCTTCTCCGCGATTCTCACGCCATCACAATCGAGGGGATGCGATCTTTTTAGGAATGTCCAATCAGGTGGGATATCGGCGCGGATTAATTGGCTTAGAAAGCCTAACAACGGTCAAATATATCGTCCAGGGAAATCCTAACTTTTAGCTAAAAAAACCCCAAGGGAGAGGGGAAAAAATAACGATTCATGTTGTTCATTCAAGATTCAACTGTCCCCAGCTCCCAGTCTTAGCGAATGGTGAACTCAGCCTTACTTCGTCGTCGGGACTAATTTAACTTTTTTGGCTAAACCCAACGCTTGTAAAAGTTGAATCGTCATCCAGGTCTGATCAATTTCCCACCATTGCAAACCATGACGAGCAGAATACTGGTAAGCGTGATGGTTATTGTGCCAACCTTCACCATAAGTCAGGACAGCCACCCACCAACAGTTGGTAGAAGCATCATCACAATCAAACGTGCGGTATCCGAACTTATGAGTTGCACTGTTGACTAACCAAGTGCAGTGGAACACGGCGACAATCCGCACAAACACTCCCCAAACCACAAAAGGCCAGCCGCCCAAGAGGAAAAGCAGACCCCCTAAAGCAAACTGAACGAGAATGAAATAGTCTTGACAAAATTGATAAACCGGATCTTTGCCGATATCCTGAGTTAAGCGCTCAATGTCAGCTTTTGGCGGACGAGCGAACAGCATCCAACCCATGTGACTCCACCAAAAACCCTTGTTAGAGTCATGGGGATCTAACTCATGGTCAGAGTAAAGGTGGTGCATCCGGTGTGAACCCACCCAATCAATCACTCCACCCTCACAGGCTAAAGTGCCACAGAACACGAGAAAATATTCAAGCCACTTCGGCGTTTCAAAACTGCGATGAGTCACAAGGCGATGAAAACCTAGAGTAATTCCCAAGCCCCCTGTTACCCAGTGTAAAAAGACTGCAATTCCAACCGCAGCCCAACTAAAATTACTCGGAAGTAATGCAAAAAGTGCGCCGACGTGGAGAATTACCATAAAGATGATAACTTTCCATTCGGGATTAAGTTTTTTTGAAGTTGCAATCGTCATGAAAATCTGAGCTTTCTTTACGAGTCTGTCCTATTTGCGTCATAATAAGCACCACTCACGCGGTTAGGCGAGTTCGGTGATGAGCAGTAGCATTTTACAACTAGATGAAGCAAAGCAGGCATTGTTTAGGATCTTTTCCGGAATCGATGGTCAGGTCAAGCAAAATCTAAAACGAGTTTTAGATGCTTTTCGACAACATCGAGTCGGAACCCACCATTTTGCAGGAGTTACAGGCTATGGCCATGATGACTTAGGTCGTCAAACGCTTGATCGAGTGTTTGCGGAAATCATGGGAGCCGAAGCTGCTGCTGTCCGAGTCCAGTTTGTTTCTGGGACTCATGCGATCGCCTGTGCTTTGTTCGGTGTTTTGCGTCCAGGGGACGAAATACTAGCTGTTGCTGGCGCTCCCTATGACACTCTAGAAGAAGTCATTGGTTTACGAGGCAAAAGTCAAGGTTCACTTCTTGAGTATGGCATTTCTTACCGTCAAATAGATCTGCAATTAGATGGAAAAATAGATTGGGAAAGTTTAAAAGTTGGTATTACCTCTAAAACACGCTTAGTCCTGATTCAGCGCTCTTGCGGCTATTCCTGGCGTTCCAGCTTATCTATTGCTGAAATTGAGAAAATTGTCCACATTGTTAAACAACAAAATCCCGACACCGTTTGTTTTGTGGATAACTGTTATGGGGAATTTATCGAAACCCAAGAACCCACTGCGGTGGGCGCTGATTTAATTGCGGGTTCGTTAATTAAAAATCCAGGTGGGACTATCGCGCCTGCGGGGGGATATATTGCGGGACGGGCTGAGTTAGTGGAAGCGGCGGCTTGTCGGTTAACAGCCCCCGGAATTGGCAGTCATGGCGGTGCAACCTTTGATCAAAATCGCTTGTTATTTCAAGGCCTATTTTTGGCCCCGCAAATGGTGGGAGAAGCGATGAAAGGAAATCATTTACTCGCCTATGTTTTTGACAAGTTAGGTTATCGGGTTAACCCTTTACCTTTAGAACCCCGTCGGGATGTTATTCAGGCCATTGAGTTGGGTTCACCCCAAAAATTAATCGCCTTCTGTCGCGCCTTACAGAAGTATTCTCCGGTCGGTTCCTATCTCGATCCCGTTCCTGCGGAAATGCCGGGGTATGAGAGCCAATTAGTCATGGCTGGTGGAACATTTATTGATGGTAGCACTTCAGAATTATCCGCCGATGGGCCGTTGAGAGAACCTTATATTGTATTCTGTCAAGGGGGTACCCATTGGACTCATCTTGAAATTGCCTTAGAAGCCGCCATAGAAGCCGTTGGGTTTGCCAATGATTCTTAACAGAATTATGAATTATAAATTATAAATTATATATAGCACGCCAAAAACCCGGTTTCTTGAACAATACACATCGCCAATTTTCCGCCCACGGTAGAAGAAACCGGGTTTTTTAGTCTGGAGGTACCACGCCAAAAACCCGGTTTCTTGAACAATACACATCGCCAATTTTCCGCCCACGGTAGAAGAAACCGGGTTTTTTAGTCTGTACTGTACTTCATTCAACTCACAATGCAAAGTTTTTATTGCTTTCATGTACATCTTTGATTAACTACCTGAAATCTAAAATTTAACCTGAACTGCGCTGTACAGTATGCCTGCAAACTATATTCTTATCAATTTTGTTACAACAAATGTTGATTGATAGGAGCGTCATCTATAACGTTTTATGCTAGAATTAATGTTGGTTAACGAGAGACGGGTTGGCGCAGGAGACCTGGTGGATAAAAAAATTATCAGCGATGAATTTATAGAAACCTTAAAGGATGATAAATACAAAACACATCTTGATGAAATAAAAGATGCTCTATCAATCCTAAATGATGCGATTGAAAGCCTAGAGTCTTGTATTCTAGATGAAGCTGCGACTCTACTCAAACAGAGGTGTTTTGAAAAAAGCACTATACTCTCTGAGAACACCCAAGCTTTGGGTATAATTAGAAGCCATATTCGAGAATATATTACCCAACTTGAAAACGAGGATGATTGGGATGATGAGAATAATAATGATTCTGAATTGGATTGGGAAAATGATGATCAATTCCTCGAACCCAGTCAACTCAACAACCCCCTAGAAACATCTAAGGTATTTACCTTAGATCAGTCCGTTGACGTTACTTACTTTAAACCTACATTATTTAGGTTCAAGCAGAATGAATATGAGGTTAACAGTTGGAGATATTTTTTACGAGATTTATGCTTTATATTGTACAAACTAGATAAAGAGATTATATTAAGCTTTCCAAATCGAAAAGAGTTTATTGGTCGCACAAGAAATTATTTTTCCAAAAAACAGTCAGATTTGACGTGCGCTGGTAAAATCAATACCAATCTTTATGTAGAATTAAATCTATCCGCAAATGATATACTAAAGTTAGTCAAAAAAATTCTGAAGGCATACAGAATAGAACCCCATCACGTTGAAGTAGAGGTTCGTCCTGTAAGGTCTATCTAGCACCCCATCAGCTAAATGCTCACATTTCAATTGTCTGATTGGGGAAAAATAAAGCGATCGCAAAAATGACAAGAATTGCGAGTGTGGGGGTTGAAATCCTGTCTCTATCGTGCTAAAGTAATAATGATTGCGATCGCTAATTCCAAGAATTTTGTGATCCTTTACCCACAAACAACATAAATCGCCCAAATTGCCATCGCCCTGAGATAATGACTCGCCCGAAAGGTTCCGGCTGCGGTAATAGCTTCAGGAGTGCGGAATTGTAAGCCATTTTCATAAATTTGTTTCACCACTACTTCGGCTAAATTAAACCCTTCCTCTTTCATTCCCATTTGAATTAAAAACGCCGCCAACCCAAAATTAATCCCCGTCCAAACTTCTAACGGATGAGTATCATTAGGGTTAACAGGTTCGCCATTTAGTCTAACGCCATTAGCAGCACCCAGTTGACCTTGATAGAAATTTTGAAAACAAGATTGATAAATCGTTTGTAAGGCTGAAATGGTTCGTTCTGGGGCAACAATATCTTCTAATCCTAACAGTTTAACATAAAATTGACCACAGAGTTGATCGGCCATCACCACATCGGAACCACTCTCACTATCAAGCTGATAATATTGACCATTCCAAAGCTTTTGATAGATCGGTTTTGCTTGTTTTAACCATGTTTTATAAGTTGAAATGGTTTCTGAAAGTGAGGGAAACAATGTAGAAAATTCAGTCTTTTCTAAACAGTTTCCGATTTCTATTGCTGCTTCCAACGCCGCTAACCACAACCCGCCACAATAAGCACTCACCCCCTGCAATTTCCAATCATCAAAGGTTTGGTCAGGTGCGCCGCTATTTTCAGGAATTCCGTCTCCATCTTTATCAAAGGTTTTGAGATAATCTAAGGTTTCAACGATAGCTAACCAACAGTCTTTTAAAAATTCATCATCCTCACTTCCCGTTAACACAAAATCTCGATAAACTTGCAACACAAAATCACAGGGTAAATCTTTCCAGAGATTACAATCTTGATAGCTAGTATAATTCGTTTTTTCCCAAGGATGTTCGTTCGGTGCGCCTAAATCGTGGGGAGTTGCGCCTGTTGCTTTACGAATCGCCTCAGCTTGATTATAACCGATAATTCGCGGGGTTTTATCACCTTTAGAAATCGAACGTGCAAAGGCTAATAACACCGATTTTTCCAAATCCGGCCATAATAAAAGCAGCGCAAACGACCCATATAAGCGCACATCCAAACTTTCATACCAACGATAATCAATACATTCTAAAACCGCAAATTGACCTTTAGGATTATTTTCATCGGCTGCACTCCAAAGCGTCCCGCCATCGGTTAATAAATACAGTTCATTAAACAACGCCATCTTAAACCACGAAGGCAACTCTTGACGGTTTAAGATTGGATTTTGCCAGTCTTTAATATTATCCAACCAGACATCAGAATGCTTCATCGCCGTGCGAATCATTGACCAAGCATTTCTGCCATTGCGACCAAAAAAATCGGTGTAGCGACGATAATAACAAACCCCAGATTCAAACTCAGTTACAGGTAAATCCCAAGCCAAGAAAAAAGGAATTTTGCGGGTTTTTCCAGGTCGTATCGTAAACTTAACCGCCAAAGCAACGCCAATTTGTTCACCGGTTGCGGCAGGACGTTCACTTTCTTGATCTAATAAAGTACCATCTTGGGCAAAATAATGCCAAATTTCCTCGCCCGTTCCCGCCGTATTCCAAGCCGTTTGATAATAGACTTCTACCGCCGGATTTGTAATCGTTGCAATTGCCATTTGTCCTTCGCCTTCTCGGACTTCTTCACTGACACTGAGGCGAGACATGAGACAACCAACCCGATGAAAATCTTCTACTAAATGATTAAAATTCCCGACACTATTTCCCCAACGGGATTGATATTCATAAACCGGACTGCCATCATCTCGGACTTGAACTTGAGGTTTATCTAACGCATTGGTAAACCAACCGATTGTATTTTGCCAAGTCAGGAGAATACTGAGGGTAATCGGTTCATCTGTAGGATTATGGGCAATCCATTCAAAAACAGCAATCGGATAACTACTTTCTTGATAATTTACCGCCCAAATTGGCGAAAATTGTTCACAACTTAACTGGGCTTTAAAGACATTTTCATAGACAAACCAACTGCGAGGATAAAGGGCGCGATAGGTTCCCGTTTTCTGCGAATTAGAAGACGCAGGGTACCAATTCCAAGCCGACAAATTCCCATCTTCTGGCGGTTCCGTACAAAGGGCATAGGCTTGAGTTTTGCCGTTGCTTTCCTCAAACACACTAAATTGACAAGCGGGTAAACTGCGGAAAATATGTTCACCGCCATCGAGATGCCAGAGGTTAAAATCTCCTCGCGATGAACGACCAATACAACCCGCCCCGAACCCGCCTAACGGCATCCCATGCCAGGGGCCATCATCGAGGTTACTGCTGTAGCGGACAGTATAGGGTTTTTCCCAACCTAGACCGATGGGACGATTCCAGGTATGGGGCGGTATGTCGTGGCTCGTCGGTTGATTCATCATAAAGTCGATTTTATCGCAAAATGGCTTCTCAAGTGCATAGGCTTGACTGTTCCAGACATATAGGGTTGTAGATAGAAAAGGTTAGTGCAACTTTTGTCTCACTGATTTCTGGAGGAGGTCAAAATGAGGAGATTTAAACCGCAATTTGTTAGTTCTTTAAAAAAATGAAAGAAGAACCACAAAGACAGGAAGACACGAAGATTTCCTGGCTTGAGGTTCTCTGTAAACCATCCTACAATTGCTGAACTTGGAAACGATTTTAAGATTTCAAGTTACAGTTGATATTCGTATAAATACGAGTTCTTGTGATTCAACTCTTGATCAAAAATAAAATGACTCAAAGAACACTAAAATGGAGTTAAGTAAAATTCACTCAACTCCATTCACTAATCTATTGATTTTCAATCTGACTTAAGAGTGAGGCATAGTACCTGTAGATGTGCGACCTGGCCCCCCTTCAGGAATAGTTTCCCACTCACCATTTGAACTTTGTTGATATTGAGTTTTGACAGAGTTCCAAGCGATTTTTTCAGCACCATCTTTACTCAAACCATCAGAAGTGGCACTATTAAAAGCGGCTAAAAAAATCTGTTGTGCGCCGCGAGGCAGTTTGGATTTAACAGTTTCAGGTAACTGTTCAAGAGTTTCGTAAGCCATCTTACTGTTTCCTCAAAAATATATTTTGTAATCTTATTATTGATTGAACCGTTGAATTCCCCAAAAAACATCTGACCTCAGACAGAGATTAGAAATGAATGCTAAAATTACCAAGAGAAGCAGGTTTAAAGCCCCGTCGTTCACGACGGATTATTGTATGCTACAATAACTTATCTTGGAGCGACAATGATAAACATGATTGTCTATGAAATGAAGCTACAAGGAACTGTTGCCCAGTACAAAAAGTTAGATGAAGCTATTCGTACTGGTCGTTTAGTTCGCAATAGCATCATTAAAGCATGGATAGACGGTCAAATCAAAAGTCGTAACGATGCCTATCGCTACTGCAAACTGCTGTCAGACAATCCTAGTTTTCCTTGGGTGAACAAACTCAATTCTATGGCTCGACAAGCACAGGCGGAAAGAGCATGGGCATCCATTTAAAAACCGATAGAGAAGCGGAAGAACGGATTAACTTAACTGTAAAACGCATAGATCTTGGCATCTCACAGATAGCTTAATCCGTTAAATCCTTATCCTATCTGTTTTA
>NZ_JAYGHR010000103.1:0-31276 GCF_034932365.1 Limnoraphis robusta BA-68 BA1
ATTGCGTTCCTTGCAGCTTCATTTCATACACAAGCATAGATTATCGGCATCAAGCCACGATAAACTTATGTTAGCATAAAATAATCCGTCGTGAACGACGGGGCTTTAAACCTGCTTCTCTTGGTAAGGGAATATGCCGACGAGGTATTAGTCGCCGTGATGCTCAAACCTCTCAAGAATCTTAACGCGATCGCAGAAAATGTTTTGATAAAATAGGCTTAATCGCCATTACCATGTCCGCAGCCCTTTCAAACAGGTTTCCCTGTAATTAATCACTTTGGAAGTGGGCTGTTAGTCGTTGCTCGTTTGGGGTTCATGGGTATAGCCCGTCAGGATCTCTCAACCCCTAAAAACGAAGATTAAAGGGTACGGGCTTGTTGGGTAATTATTGATTAACTCAAGGGTTAAATGAATACTGAAAAAGCCGATTTTCCCCAGAAAACCAACCCGGTAAGCGGAAGTCCAACTGCAAATCGGTTGAGCGATGGCATTGGCAAAACTTTTATTATTGCCTATAAAGAGAATACGGAACAATTAGAGTTTCTTCTCAAAAAAGAGGGTTTAGACTGTCAGGTAATGCGGCAAAAACACCAGCCGGAATATCAAGAATATTCTCCGAGTTATCTTTGCTTGCTCAATCATAAAAGTGTTTGGGAAATCGCCAAAACTCAAAGCAAACCGACATTGATTATTGAGGCGGATTTTGTCCCGGTTATCGGTTTGGGAAAACTGCCTTTTCCTTTTGATCAAGATCAAAGTGATGTGGGAGTTTGCTGGATTTATACTTGCGCTGCCCAGCTTTATAGCGTTAGTCCTGACGGTTACGGTGAAGGGTTTTCTGTTTCGACGGTTGCCTATATTGTTACTCCGAAAGCGGCGGAGTGTTTGCTGTCGTTAGAAGCACAAAAAAGAGAAAATCCTGGGCCAAAGGGTTATTCGAGTTGGGATTCGGAATTAGACAATTTTCTCCGCCAGCATAAGTTTAAGAATTATATTGCATTTCGCAATTACGGTGAACATGGAGGAAGACCGAATTTAGAACATCACCAACGGGGTTTGAGTAAAGTTCATCGGGCTGATGTTCTTTATGGGAAGTTGGCTTTTACGCCTTTATATCTTCAGGATGAAGCTAATAGTAACTTCAAGCTGCTATCGGCAAGGTTAAAGGCAAGAATAAAGGGCATAGTCAGGTTAGCTGTGGGCAAGTTTTTACGAATTCCAGTTTTAAAGGGTTCTAGTTATCCGATGAAGTTAGTGAGTTTTGCACTTCGCCGACAGTTAACGTTACGAATTTAGAACACAAGTTCGGTAAAGTAGGAGTGGAACGGGTGCGATCGCTTCGACTCGGATAAGGCGGTGACAGAAATTCCGAAGTTGTTCAAGGGTAATTGTTGACCGAAAATTCTGGGATACAAGCCCCGTCCGTTGGGGTCAAAAAATTTTGCTCAAAAAATTGTTAGGGAGTTGAGAAATCGACCCTAAACTGTTGAAATATAGCAATCAGAAATGATTTGTGATTGCTATATATTGTCGATCGTAGAGTTTAAGATCAAGTTGGCAATCAGGAGGAACAGCCATGTCTATTCTAATGACCCTAATCATTGTATGGGTAAGTTCAATGTTCTGCACCGTGTTTGTCCTGTGGCCGAGTCATGGCTTGAACGGGTTACACCTACCTCAGTGGATGGGTTTAGCTCTGATTGGATTGTTGCTATCTTGGCTGATTGGGGAATAACTTAGTTTACCTTGATGTTGCGAGAAGGCGATCGCCGTACTGCAAATGTCGGCGTCTAGATGAATCGCGACTTACCAAAAAATTGGGATACAAGCCTCGCCCTTAAGGGCGACTTTTATGGTAAAATCATATAGGTTGAAAAACCCGCCTTGTCCCATAAATACTACAGAATAGAAGATTAGGTTGGAACTCCTTTAGTTGAGGGCAGAACAAGGGAAGTCTTCAAGTCAATGAGAAAATCAAACTTGAAGACACAAACAAACAAAAACAAGATTTGTTAATAGTCGCGGGAGGACATTCTGAGACTTGAAACGGACGTGGAGGAAGGCATAAGACTCCGGTTATTGAAGCAGCGTCCTGCGAAGCGTAAACCCCCCGCACGCGACCACCCGTTAAAGGTGGCGTGGTGAGGAATCTTCTCCCTTTAGGGAGGAGAGGATGTCAAAAGACTATGGTGCGTCAATTGTCCATTTCGTCTGAAACTCGTTCCATCGATTACTCCAAACCCCTCAGCCGCGATAAACGTGACCATCACTCTCTCTATCGAGCCGTCGCATTTATCCTGTTGATCACCACGCTGATGGGGTTCAGTATCTATCGTTTAGTGCAATTGCAACTGATAGACGGGAAGCAAAACCGACTCAGAGCTGAAGAAAATCGGATTCGTCTGTTGCCGATTCCGTCTAATCGTGGCTTGATTTTGGATCGCCATGATCAACCTCTGGCGGCGAATCATCAAACTCGGGCCGTCTATTTGTGGCCAAAGGAACAAACAAAGGCTCAATGGCAAAAGACAGCGGCTCAACTCAGCGAGGTTCTCGATATCCCCACTGAGCAAATTATCGCCAAGTTAGAGCGTGTAGACTATGAATCGGCTGCTCCTGTTCGCCTTACCCAGTCGGTAACACCAGAAGCCTTTATTTGGATTGGAGAAAACGCTCTCAAGTTACCGGGTGTGAAAATTCACAGTGATTCCAATCGTTACTATCCTCATGGAGATGTAGCCGCTCATGTGATTGGTTATATTGGCGAAGCGACTCTAGAAGATTTAAAAGCGAACCCGGAATATCCGATGGGAATGATCGTCGGCAAATTGGGATTAGAAGCAGGTGCCAATGACCAACTCTCTGGGGTGTGGGGGGCGCGTTTAATTGAGGTGAATGCTCAAAATCAAGAAATCCGAATGTTGGGTGAACAAGCCCCTGTCGGAGGAACAACGATTAAACTCACCCTAGATTTAGCCATCCAAAAAGCAGCAGAAGAAGGGATTGGATATCGAAGAGGATCTGCTGTTGCTTTGAATGTGAAAACGGGGGAAGTTCTAGCGATGGCCAGTAGTCCTCGTTTTGATCCGAATATATTTACTAAACCGATTTCATCTGAACAATGGCAACTTCTGCAAGGGGAAGATAATCCTTTTCTCAACCGCACTATGCAAGGATATCCCCCCGGTAGCACGTTTAAAATTATCTCTTCGGCAGCAGGTATGGGATCGGGTAAATACACTCCCGGCTCAGTGATTGCCACTTCTGATGCGATTACCGTTGGGGGAATTACCTTTCACGAACATAGTGGCGGTTACGGGGTGATTGGCTTTAGAGATGCTCTCGCGTTCAGTAGCAATACATTTTTCTACAATTTGGGCATGGATGTCGGGCCTGAAGAAATTGCGAAATGGGCCGAGCGTTTTGGGATTGGAACAACAGACTTGAAGCTTTTAAAGTTAACGGAAGGCTCTAGTGGTTTTGTTCCGACTCCAGATAACAAAGAAAAAATCTTTGGTGAACCCTGGTATTTGGGCGATACTATCACGATGGCGATTGGTCAGGGTGCCGTTTTAACGACGCCTTTAGAGTTGGCGGTGATGGTTTCTACAGCCGCTAATGGCGGTTATCGCGTTAAACCCCATTTATTGGCCTCAATGACGAATACCCCGGAAACAAAACCTGTGCCAACAGGGTTAACTCCCGAAGCGATTAATACGATTAAAGAAGGGTTAGTTGCTGTCGTTGAGTATGGCACGGGCCAGGGGATGAAGGAGGGGCTGCCCCTAACAGGCGGTAAAACGGGAACTTCTGAGGTGTTAGGCCAGCGATCGCACTCCCTGTTTGTGGGGTTTGGGCCTGCCGCTAATCCTGAAATTGCCATTGCTGTGGTGATTGAAAATGGCGGTTATGGTTCGGTTTCTGCGGCGCCAGTTGCCAAGCAAATGTTTCAAACTTATTTTGCTAATAAAAATAAGAAATAGGGAAAAGGAGAAACAGTTTACAGTTATCAGTGAACAGCTTTTACAGTTTACAGTTTACAGTTTACAGTTACCAGTTTTTACAGTTTACAGTTATTAGTTATTAGTTATCACTGTTCACTGGTCACTGGTCACTGGTCACTGGTCACTGTTCACTGTTCCCTGTATTAGCTGACTTTACGAGTTCCGACTAACCACTCTTCGGCTTCGTGTCGGTGTAGGGGTTTTGAGAAATAGTAGCCTTGACCATATTTACATTTAAGGTCTTTTAACTGAAGATATTGATCCATTAATTCAATTCCTTCGGCGATCACATCCATTTTCAAGCTTTTAGCGAGGGCAACAATCACTCTGACAATTTCTCGTTTATCCTCAACGGACATTTGATTGACAAAAGAACGGTCTATTTTGAGGATATCTACCGGAAATTGATGCAAATATCCTAAGGAGCAATAACCCGTCCCAAAATCATCAATACAAATCATAATTTCTCGCTGTTTCAATTCATTTAAAGTGGCGATCGCCAGTTGCGGATCAGTCATAATAGCGGTTTCGGTGATTTCTAATTTTAATTCTCGTCCTAAAACCTGAGTTTCCTGTAGGATTTTATCAATCCGTTGACTTAAATCTGTGGTAAACTGTTGACTTGATAAATTCACACTCATCACTAAAGAAGAATGATTAACAAATTTCTCTTTCCACTGATGAAGCTGAAGACAAGCCTCTCGTAAAACCCATTCTCCAATGGGTACAATTAAACCTGTTTCTTCAGCAACGGGAATAAATTCAGTCGGAGAAATAAACCCTTCTTTGGGATGATCCCAGCGCAATAAAGCTTCAAATCCTGCTATTTTACGGGTACTCAATTCGATAATGGGTTGATAGTAAAGTTGAAATTCTTCTCGTTCAATTGCCCATCGTAAATCCGTTTGAATTTGTAAACGCCTCAAAGTATCTGTTCGCATCGCGGCATCAAAAATAACAGCACATCCTTTTCCCTGCTGTTTAGCGCGATACATAGCAGTATCTGCATCTCTCAAAATCTCTGGAGGGAAGTGATAGTCAGAGGTTGCTTGAACGATACCAATACTGGTCCCGATAAAGACTTGATGACCTTGGAGGGTAAACGGTTTATTCAAGGCTTTTAATACTCGGGAAGCAATTTCTTTGGTTTCACTAAGATCCGAAATATTTTCTAACAAAATTGTAAATTCATCACCTCCTAATCGAGACAAAATATCACCACCACGAATACAGTTTTTCAGACGCTTACTAATTTCAATCAGTAATAGATCTCCCATCGCATGACCTAAGCTATCATTAATCAATTTAAACCCATCTAAATCTAAAAATAAAACTGAAAAGGTGTGATCAGGCTGTTCATGAATAGATTGAATAGACTGTCTGAGTTTTTGCATGAAAAAAGCCCGATTCCATAAGTCTGTCAGGGCATCGTGAGAGGCACTATAACGTAATTTTGCCTCGGTTTTCTTAAGATTAGTAATATCAATCACAGAGCCTTCATAGAAAATTACTCGTTTTCCTCTGGGACTATAAATAGCTCTTACATTTTGTAAAATCCAGATTAAACGTCCATCCCGGCGATAAACTTGAGATTCAAAATTGCAGACTTCAGCTTGTTCATTTAAGCGTTGAATCAACTTAAAATATTGTTTATCATCAAGGTAAATTGCTTGGAGATTTGCTTGATTTTGAATTAGGTTTTCGGGAGAATCATAACCTAATATTTTTGCTAATGCTGGATTAACGCTGGTATATTCGCCTTCTAAATTCATCTGAAAAATACCTTCAACAGCATTTTTGAAGATATTTCGATATTTCGCCTCAGCTTGCTTGCGTTGAAACACAGCCCCCAGTTGGGTGGCAACAGAAGAAATCAGTTCAACTAAACGCTTGTCTTCATTTTTGGGAATAGACATTAAAAATATCAATACAGCTAGCACTTGATTATTTGCCAAAATTGGCACACCAAATCCGGCTCTAAATTCATATTGATTGGCAATTGAACTGCGAGGAAATTGAATTTCCGCTTCTCGAGAAATATCAGGAATCCACTCGGGTTTTTGAGAAAACCAAACTCGCCCCGGTAATCCTTCATTCAGTGCAAATCTGAGGCTATGACTTTCCTGACGAAATGCTGTAGCATTGGCTGTGTTTCCATAACCGACTGAACTGTATTCTAAATAAGTTTGTTCGGGGTTCGGTACCCAAGCCTCGCCAAATTCCCAACCGGTTGTTTCACAAACTAAATGCAAGGCTACATCAATCGCTGAGTCAAAATCTGAAGCCACACTCACGGCTTTTGTAATGCGTTGAAGGAGTTGCAATTCCTCTTCAACTTGCTTGCGTTCAGTGATATCAAGTCCTGCACCTAAAAAGTGTTCATATTCGTCGGTTTCTGAGTTAAAAACTGCCCGACCATACCATTCTACAATAATTTCCTTACCATTTTTTGTTAAGACTTTTTCTTCAGTTCGGATGGGAAGTCGGCGATGAATCATTAACTCAAAAACCCAAGGTAAAGAGTCTTTATCTTTTCGAGGAACAAAGGTTGCTAAATAATCTGTACCCCTAACTTCTTCTAGGGTATAACCTAAAGCACTCAGCATCGCATCATTCATTAATTTGATTTTTCCTTCGGGATCAAGCACAATAAGAAAAGCTGGATTTGCATGAAAGAGAGTTTGATTAAAGTCTTTTTCTTTGCGTAAGGCGATTTCGGCTTTTTGACGTTCAAAAATTTCGGTTTGCATTTTATTCGTCAGGGGACGCAAGATTAACACAATTCCTAGCGTTCCCAGTCCAATTAAAATTACAATTGTACCAGCAACGGTTAAAAATTGTTGGTAAATAGAAGAATAAAGTTGAATTTTACCCGTAGCTACTATAAAACTTCCATTAATGCTTGGAACTGGACTATAACCAATAAAATAGTCACATTGTTTACACCATAATGCCCCGGTTTCACCTTGAATTGCTTTTTCAATCGCAATCTTAATAGACTCATCTTCTAGCAGGAGATGATTGGATTTATATTCCCGCTTATCTAAAGGAAAAAATGATTCTGTTTTTTGCGGTTGTCGGATGCCCAAAATCGTGTGACAAGCTCTTGAAAATTGAGTGCAATCTGTCAAATTTTCAAGTTTAGGCAATCGAAATAGAGTAATATTTGTTGCAATTTTTGTTGAAGCGATTACTGGATTTGCAACCGTAAAGTAAAAATCTTGATCGATCCAAAAGAGCTTGATTTGAGAGGAAGTAGAGGAAGTATTTAAAAGATTCAAAACTTCAGGAGGAATAGCTTTACCTACCTCAATTTTCTTTTGATTTTGAGAATTTATATAGAGAATTCCGACCCGAAATTGATTGATATCTTTTTCAAGTGTCGTGCGAATACTTTCTAAGTTATTAGACCCTTGTAAAGTTTCATCTGAGGCGTTAAAAATCGGTATTATTTTAGGATTTTGAGCGAACTGTAAGCCTTGTTCTTTGGCTTGTTGAAAAATCGTATTGAGAGCAATGGCATTCTTTTCAGCCTGAAACAATAAATTCTGTTCTTCTTGTTGTTTGATGCGACTATAAAGGGGAAGTAAACTAATAAGAGCTACAGTGGTACTAATCACTAATAGTCCACTCGCTGCCCCAATTATAATCGCTCTTTTGATATTTTTGGGATTCATTAACATACTTTATAATATCATAACAAGTTCAAGATAGAAGTTTTATTGGGTCTGTTTTAACTCATTTCAATTGATTGGGTGTTCAAAATGGGTGTTCAAAAAAATATCACCGCTCCCTAGACAACTCTTAAAAGAAAAAATAGAATTTCTTTTAAGTCCCAATCAGCATCTACAATAAAAACTCAGTCTTTATTACTGAACCATTACCCTCAGAAGATTGACAGAAAACCAGAGAGATAAACTGAGTGCAAGTTAGGAGATCAAGCATGATTATTACATTTGGGCGAGAAATCTGTTGTGATCTGGCATCTGCTGAATCCCGAGAATGGCTAGTCACCAACGGGATAGGTGGTTACGCTTCAGGTACAATAGCAGGCGTGTTAACCCGTCGATATCACGGATTACTATTAGCTGCTCTGCATCCACCTTTGGGTCGGACTTTACTCTTAGCAAAGTTTGATGAGACAGTCAGCTATGACAATCGGTTGTTTCCAATTTACACGAATCGTTGGGCGGACGGCAAAATTGATCCAGAGGGATTCAAAAATCTAGAACGCTTTTATTTAGATGGGACAATCCCCACCTGGGAATTTGCCTGTGCAGACGCACTGCTGCAAAAACGGGTTTGGATGCAGCAAGGAGAAAATACAACCTACGTTCAGTATACGCTCCGTCGTGCGACTCAACCGATGACGCTTACCCTGAGAGCCTTAGTCAATCACCGAGACTACCACCACAACACCCACGCCAATCAATGGCCGATTCAAGTTGATACCATTGAACATGGAATTTGCATCAAAGCCTTTCAACTGGCGACGCCCATTTACTTACTCACCGATGGGGCAAAAGTGGCTATCTCAACGGCGACTCATCCCTGGTATTATGGCTTTGACCTAGCTGTTGAACGGGAACGGGGCTTAGATGATGTCGAGGATCATCTACACGGTGCCACCTTTTATACCACCCTAGAAGCCGGACAGTCGATCACCTTTGTCACCAGTACCATCCCCCATCCCCAACTCGATGGTCAAATTGCGCTAGAGTCCCGTCATCAATACGAACAACAACTGATTAAAAATTCATCCCTGACTGAAAAAACCCCCGCCTGGATTGAGCAATTAATATTAGCGGCAGATCAGTTTATTGTCGATCGTCCGACTCCCGAAGAACCTGATGGTAAAACCATTATTGCAGGTTATCCTTGGTTTGGGGATTGGGGGCGAGATACGATGATTAGCCTTCCCGGTTTAACCCTGTATACGGGACGCTGGAATGTGGCTCGCTCTATTTTGAGAACCTTTGCTCAATACGTTGATCAAGGAATGCTTCCGAATCGTTTTCCCGATCGCAGCGATCAGCCTGACTATAATACCGTTGATGCGACACTGTGGTATTTTGAAGCGATTCGAGCTTATGTTGATGCAAGTGGGGATCAAGCGTTCATCGAAGAACTGTTTCCCATTTTAGCGGATATTATCGACTGGTATAAACGGGGAACTCGTTATAATATTCACCTCGATACAGAGGATGGTTTAATCTACGCAGGAGAACCCGGTACTCAACTGACTTGGATGGATGCTAAAGTCGGAGATTGGGTGGTCACACCGCGTATCGGAAAACCGATAGAAGTGAATGCGCTCTGGTATCATGCACTTCAGATGATGATGCGTTTTGCTCAACAACTCGGTAAACCCTACGACGACTATCAACAACTGGCTCAACAAACGGCGAAAGGCTTTGTGAGGTTTTGGAATGAAGCGGCAGAATATTGTTACGATGTGATCGATACGCCTCTGGGAAATGATCCGAGTTTGCGCCCCAATCAAATCTTAGCGGTTTCTTTGCCTCCTTTGGGTGCTAACTCCTATGCTGGTTTGTTAAACCCCAAACGTCAGCGTCAAGTGGTTGATATTTGCGCTCAAGAACTGTTAACTTCTTATGGGCTTCGCAGTTTGGCTCCTGATGATCCCCAATATCAAGGCATTTACACGGGAAATCAACTCAAACGGGATGGCGCCTACCATCAAGGTACGGTTTGGGGGTGGTTGATGGGGCCATTTGTTCTGGCTCATCTACGAGTTTACAAAAATCCGGCCCAAGCCCGTCGGTATTTACAACCCCTGATTGATCATTTATTGGCAGCAGGTGTCGGAAGTATGAGTGAGATTTTTGAGGGAAATGCACCGATGCGTCCCTGTGGATGTCCCGCTCAAGCTTGGACAGTGGCTGAAGTGTTACGAGCCTGGTATTTAACAGAACCGAACGCCGAGATCTTAGCAAGCGATAAATAAGAGGTGAAATTGTTGGCAAACTGGGTTTATTTTAACTGTTGGATTTGATATTGAGCATCTCGATATCCTCCCGTTAATCCTTGTTCTAAATAGAGTTGTCCGGCTTGTTGAAAATCATTAATTGCACCGCTTTTATCCCCTAAAGTGACTCGGACTAATCCCCGTCCATAATAGGCTGTTGCATAGTCGGGTTTGAGACGAATAGCTTGTACATAATCGGCGATCGCTCGATTATAATCTTGAAGTTGGTAGTAAGCAACTGCCCGATTGCTATAAGATTGAGCATCATTAGGGTTGAGTTCTATTGCTTTTGTATAATCGGCGATCGCTGAAACAAAATCTTGTTTGGCAACATAGACCATACCACGATTACTATAGGCTTTGTGATCTTTTGGTGTGAGTTCAATGGCTTTTGTACAGTCAGCCAGTCCGTTGTCGAGTTCTTGTAAATTCAAATAAGCAACACAGCGATTATTATAAGCCACAGCGTTCGGTTCAAGTTCAATGGCTTTTGTACAATCATCAATTGCGGCTTGATGTTGGCTGAGGTTAATCTGGGTACTACAGCGATTTCCATAGACAGCGCTGTTGTTAGGTTCGAGTTCAATAGCGCGATCATAATCGCTGAGAGCGCCTTGATAATCCCCTAAATGAAAGCGTGTTCTTCCCCGATCATAATAAGCTAAAATATTTTCAGGATCAAGTCGAATTGCTTCGGTATAATCAGCAAGTCCACCTTGTAAATCTCCAGCATCAACTCGGGCGATTCCCCGTGATCGATAAGCAAGAGGATTATCCGATTGTAAACGAATGGCGGCGCTATAATCTTCTATTGCTTTTTGATAATTTTCTAGAGCATATTGAGCTAATCCTCGTTTATAATAAGCATCAACATCTTGAGGTTCTAACTCGATAACTTTAGAATAGTCGGCGATCGCCCCGGAGAAATCTTGAGTCTCATAACGGGCTAATCCCCGATTAAAATAGGCGTTTGTGTAGTTGGGATTTAGTTTAATAGCTTCGGTATAATCTTCTATTGCCTTTGGGTATTCTTGCAACTGGTAGTGAGCATTTCCCCGTTGACGGTAGGCTTCGGAATTATTGGGGTTGTAATGAATCGCTTGAGAAAGTGTTTTGACTGCGGCTTTGGGATTGCCTTTTTCGAGTTTGTCAACCCCTTGAGTAAAGGCGACTTGGGCTTTTACCGGATCGGGACGATTTAAGACTTTGATCAATCCAAAGATTACCAAAAATCCGACTAATCCTGTTGCCGTCACTCCGGCTATTTTACCCCAATTTTTAATCGGTTTTGCCTGGTTTGATGGGGTAGAATTGGGAACATAGGTAAAGTCAGAACGTCCAGTTAGTTTTCGTAAATCGGAGATAACATCGATACAAGCAGGATAACGTTTCCCATAATAATGATGTACCATTTTATCAATAATTTTGGCAAAACCTGCACTGACTCGAGCGCGATTTCGCCAAGTGATATCTTCTGGCCCTGAAAGATTAGGGTCTTGTAATTTGGGTAAATCAGAGGCTTCTAATCCTGTAACTGCTTGTATGGCAATCATCCCCACCGCGTAAAGATCACTACTATATTGGGGATTACCTTGAAACTGTTCAATCGGCATATAAGAAGGGGTTCCCGTCGCAATAGTTCGCATCGATTGACTATTCCCATTTAAGAATTGATGAGTCACTTCTTTGACTGAACCAAAGTCAATTAGAACCAATTTTTTATCAGAACGACGACGAATAATATTGGAGGGATTGACATCTCGATGAATCACCCCTTGTTCATGGACAAATAGAAGCAGTTCTAAGATTTCTTCTAGTAATTTTATAACTCTTTCTTCCGGCCAAGGTGTACCCGGAACCAGTTCTTTTGTGAGTGAATGTCCTTCGATATATTCTTCTACGAGGTAGAAATGATTGTGTTCTTTAAAGTAAGCCAGAAGCAGAGGAATTTGATTATGTCGTCCTAACTTTTCTAAGATTTCCGCTTCTTTTTCAAATAATCGTAATGCCGTTTTCAGAATATTAGAATTATTATTGGGAGGACGAAGTTGTTTAACGACACATTGAGGATGACCAGGACGACGAGTATCAGCCGCAAGATAGGTTTGTCCAAACGCCCCAGAACTGAGGATTTGAACGATGCGATACCGTCTATCTAAAAGTTGACCAATCATTTGCATAGGAGGGTTTATCGTCTAAAAAAATCGGCATTTTAAAAATTAAACAGCAGTCTATGGGAATAAGGTTCTGATTTTTAGTTAACGCTTTTTCGGGGTTCTCAGATGTTCCCCGAAGGAAAAAATAGTGATTTTTGATGAAAACAACAATCGGGAAATTGAGAATCTAAGGGTCTGTTTTTAATGAGTTTTTGGTGTTTTTCCTAGCTCATTATACAATTGATGCAACCTTGTCTAAATCAGGCTTAGTGTCGCAGAACCCAGTCCTTGATCACTGTTCGCACAAGATATTGACTCTGCTGTGATCCAACAGAGCGTTTAAGTTAATTGTGGCACAGAATTCGGATTGGCGAACGAGTCTGGCTAGAAATTCACCAATAGAAGCGAACCGTTCTTACCGTCACCAGCGCTGTAGGGGCAGTTGATCAATTGCCCCTAGCAGTTAACAGTTTTTTCCTGACTTCTGAGCGCCTCTTGCAAGAGTGGCTTTTCTAGATGCGTAAACGGTAGCCCACTCCGCGAACCGTTTCAATCAGTTTAGAGGGTAATTTTTTGCGAAGCAGTCCCACATAAACATCAACAATATTAGAACCCGGATCATAATCATAACCCCAGACTCGATCTAAAATTTGTTCCCGTGTCATAACTTGTCCGGGGTGGCGCATAAATACTTCGAGTAAATTAAATTCTTTGGCGGGTAACTCAATTTCTTCTTCCTTGAGTTTGACTGAACGGCTGCGTAAGTTAATCACCAGTTCACCGACTTGTAAAGTGGTTTCTACCTGATTTGCGTTTAGGGTGTTGCCGTTGAGGTTTTGGGATCTTAATCTTAAGCGAATTCGGGCTAACAATTCTTCAAAATGAAACGGTTTGGTTAGATAATCATCCGCCCCTTGACTTAACCCTTTTACTTTGTCGTGAATATCATCTCGGGCTGTTAGAATAATAATCGGAATTCCTAGTCCTTGACCTCGCAGTTCGGAGAGTAGAGTCAACCCGTCTTTTTTGGGTAAACCTAAGTCTAATAGAATCAGATCAAAACTACCCGTAAAAGCCAGATTCGTGACTTCATTCGCATCGGAAGTGGATGTGGTTGCAAAACCATTGGCTCCTAATCCTTTTTCTAAAAACATCACAATTCGAGGTTCGTCTTCAACAATTAAAATCCGGTTCATTGTCCTTCCTTATACTCCTGATGAATAGATTGATTCCTGCTTTTTTTAATAGGTAAAACTAAGGTGAAAGTCGCTCCTTCACCGAGTTGACTGTCTAATTCTATAGAGCCTGCGTGACACTCAGCAATAGCGGTGACAATCGATAGACCTAAACCCTTACCCTCAGAAGAACTCTGACTATTTTCGGCTCGTTCAAACCGTTGAAAAATTCGATGTTGATCAGCCCTTGGAATCCCAACGCCAGTATCTCTCACCCAGAAGCGAAATTTCGGTTTGTTTGAGGTGTTATCTATACAAGAACCTATGGCAATGATATCGTTTTCTTGGGTATGTTGAACAGCATTCTGGACTAAATTGATGATCGCTTGCGTCAGGCGTTGAGGATCGACATGAATTTTACCTTTTCCTACAGCATCTAATGTCCAATTTCGCTGGCTCAATCCCTGGATTTTCAGGTAGATTGCCTCGGTGAGTTCAGCTAATTCCACTGTTTCTAAAATCAAAAACTCTTTATTTTCGGCTCGAGCTAAGAGTAACAAATCCTCGACTAAACGAGTCATTCTGCTCAATTCCTCGAGTGCTAATTTAATGATTTCGGGTTGTTCTTCGGGAGTATAATAATCAAGAGATTCTAAATTTCCTTGAATAATTGCAATCGGGGTTCGCAGTTCGTGACTAACATCATTGACGAGCTGTCGGTGAGTGATAAATGCTTTCTCTAGGCGATCCATCATCTGATTAAACGTTTTGGCGAGTAAGGCCATTTCTCCTCGTCCAGATTCAGAAATTCGTTGAGAAAGGTCAGTTTCACTAATTAAATGAGCTGTTTTAATCAGTGATTGAATCGGACGAAGAACCCGTCCCGAAATAAACCAGGCTAAGATTAAAGCAAAAACAACAGAAATCCATAAAACTCTAACAACAATAAAAATTGTATCTATAACTTCTTCTCGTTCTCCTGCAAGAATATTCGCAATAATCAATACGCCCGTCACTTTTCTGTTAATGATTAGAGGCTCTGTATGATAAAGAATATCTCCATTTTCGGGATCAAAAATCTTCCCTTCCATCGTTTGATGGGTTTGGGAAAGTTTTTGAATCAGGGCAGAAGTTCCTGAGATTGACTCCGGCAAACTCAGGGGACTTGAGCGATAAAATTTACCCTGAATCGTCGCAATCAAAAAGGTTTTATCACCGGGAACTTTTTTTATTAAAAAATGATCAAATATTTGTTTGGAATCCATTTCTTTTTGTTGAGAAAGATGAAGCTTTACACAATTTTTGAAAGCAAAGATTTCATCCTCAAAGTCTTCAGCAACTCTTTCATCAACTTGCAGAATCACTAAATGAGTAAAAATGGGAATAGACAATCCCACGCAGGCGGACGTTAGAACCGCATACCAAACTAGAATGCGGGTTCGTGTTTCTCCAAAAAAGGTATTTGTTAGCGACTTTTTTACACTGAAGCTTAACCTCTTGCCTGGTGAACTTTTGCGATCGCTATCGATGGACACGAATTTCAACTTTCCCTGCTCTTTCAAGTCCCGCCCTCACTCCGAATGAAGCTGGTTTGCTCTATTGATATTTTAGGGTCCAGAAACCTAAGTTTCGCAAAGTTGCTCAGATATTTTAGACCCGAGATTTTCAAACCTCTCCCTACCCTCTCCTACATTATATCCCCCCCCAGGCATGACTGTTTCATTTTCCCAGTGAATTTGTTAGACCCCTCCCCCTCGCCCCCTCCCCTGCCAGGAGAGGGGAGAAGAAGTCTTAGTATTAAATGTTTAAAAGGTCTAAACTGCTCCCCATTCCAAATAAAAAACTTTCTTCCTTTTCCCACTAACCCCCACCAACCTCCCCAATCCCCCCTTGATCCCCCCTTAAAAAGGGCAGGGCTGTTTCATTCTAGACCCGAAATTTTATGACCTAACCCCCCAACCCCCTTCCCTGCAAGGGAAGGAGGAGTAATTAATAGTTTTAGATATTTAGTAATCAAAAAAAAGCTCCCCTCGCCTTATAGGAGAGGGGTTGGGGGAGAGGTTCTAAGCAAATGTTTATCGACTTTGAAACAGCCCTGCCTTAAAAAGGGGGGTGGGGGGGTTGGGGGAGACCATTCGCCCCCTCTCCTCGTAGGAGAGGGCTGGGGAGAGGTAGGAGAGGGTTAGGGAGAGGTGGAGAGGGCTAGGGTGAGGTAGGGAAGGGGGTTGGGGGGTTAGGTCAGAGGGAATTGCGCCATAGTATGAAACAGCCCTGGGCTATCTTTGAGGAGCGCTCCTAGCCCTGGGGGCTAATCTTGAGCCTCACGCAGACACCAAGACTTCATAAAAGCTTCATAAAAGCTTCATAAAAGCTTTAAAAACTTGTGAAAAACTTGATACTGTCCGATGTCGAGAGCAGAGGGATGGTCAAGATTGACATCCTCCCGTACAACAGTTGTCAACTTTCGAGGCCATTGAATTCGAGTCGCTCAAAAGAAAGTCCTACAACAGCTTAAACAATAACGTTCAAAGTGCGAACTGGGAATATTTATTCTCAGATTCTCTAAAAATTAGAAAAACCTCAATCTGGTTTTCCTAAAATGACTCTTTTCACTCTAATTCAATCAGTAAACTTGATTCATTTTATACCCAGTCCGGAACTCAAAAACCCGGCCTGTATAGACAAAAATAAAGGGAGAAAAAATCCATGACCAGAAAAACAGATCTAGCCAGCCATTATAGTACGAACGAACTGAAACAAAAGTACCTCAAAAGTAAAGATCCAGTCGAATCTAGAAGATGGCATCTCCTGTGGAAAGTCTCCTTGGGGTGGACAATCAAAGATAGTGCAGTCGCTGTAGGGATTAGTTATGACTATGGCAAAGAAATAGTCAAGAAATATAATGATTTAGGAGAAACAGGAGTAGAAAACTTAAAAAGTAAGCACAAGAGAGGGAAAAAATCTCTGTTAACCAAAGAGCAACTCGAAAATTTAGGGAAAGAATTAGAATCAAGACCATCAGATGGAGGGGATTGGAACGGTCCAAAAGTGGCTCGTTGGATAGAAAAAGAAACAGGAGTAGAGAAAGTTTGGAATCAGAGAGGGTGGGATTACATCAAAAAAGCTCAGGTACTGATGGCAAACTCAGAGATCCAAACAGAAAAAAAGAAATCCCATAGAACAAGAGCAATTCATTGAAAGAAGAATCCTCGTCTCTTGAGAGCAAGGTGTCAATCCCCGTGATCAAGTCGGGAATTTCTCAAAGTTTTTGAGGAATCGGATTCATTCCTGCTCTTTTTCATGGGTAAAACTAAAGTGAAAGTCGCTCCTTCACCGAGTTGACTGTATAATTCTACAGAGCCTGCGTGACTCTCAGCAATAGCGGTGACAATCGATAGACCTAAACCCGTACCCTCAGAAGAACTCTGACTATTTTCGGCTCGTTCAAATCGTTGAAAAATTCGATGTTGATCAGCCTTTGGAATGCCCACGCCAGTATCTCTCACCCAGAAGCGAAATTCCGGTTTGTTTGAGGTGTTATCTATACAAGAACCTATGGCAATGATATCGTTTTCTTGGGTATGTTGAATAGCATTGTGGACTAAATTGATGATCGCTTGCGTCAGGCGTTGAGGATCGACATGAATTTTACCTGTTCCTAGAGCATCCAATCTCCAATTTCGCTTGCCCAATCCCTGGATTTTATGGTAGATTGCCTCGGTGAATTCAGCTAATTCCACTGTTTCTAAAATAAAAAAATCTTTATTTTCGGCTCGAGCTAAGAGTAATAAATCTTCGACTAAACGAGTGATTACGATCAATTCCTCGAGTGCTAATTTAATGATTTCGGGTTGTTCTTCGGGAGTATAATAATCAAGAGATTCTAAATTTCCTTGAATAATTGCAATCGGGGTTCGCAGTTTGTGACTAACATCATTGACGAGCTGTCGGTGAGCGATAAATCCTTTCTCTAGACGATCCATCATCTGATTAAACGTTTTGGCGAGTGAGGCAATTTCACCTCCTCCAGATTCAGAAATTCGTTTAGAAAGGTCAGTTTCACTAATCGAATGAGCTGTTTTAATCAGTGATTGAATCGGACGAAGAAGCCGTCCCGAAATAAACCAGGCTAAGATTAAAGCAAAAACAACCAAAACGAATAAAGCGATAATAACAATAAAAAATGTATCTAGAGCCTCTTGTCGTTCTACTGCAAGAATATTCGCAATAATCAACACCCCCTTCACTTTTCCGTCAATGATTAGAGGCTCTGTATGATAGAGAATATCTCTCTTTTTGTGATCGATAATATGCCCTTCAATCGGTTCAGTGGTTTGGGAAAGTTCTCGAGTCAGGGGAGAAGTTCGAGAGACAGACTTGGGCAAACGCAGGGGACTTGAGCGATAAAATTCACCCTGAATCGTGGCAATCAAAAATGTTTTATCAGCAGGATACTGTTCATATAAAAAATGATCAAATATTTTTTTTGCATCTGTTTGTTTTTCGACTAAAACCTTATTGTTTACACAGTCTCTAAAATTCTGTATTTCCTCCTGTAAGTCTTCAGCAACTCTTTGATCAACTTGCCAAATCACTAAATGAGTAAAAAGCGGAATAGACAATCCCAAGCAGGAACCCGTTAGAATCGTATACCAAATTATAATGCGGGTTCTAGTTTCTCCAAAAAAGCCATCACTCAGCCAATTTTTGAAACAGAAGCTTAACGTCTTCCCTGGTAAACTTTTGCTCTGGCTATTGATTAACATAAATTTTTTAAACTCGCCCTGATCTTTACAAATGACACCCTCTCCATAAAAAATCAAGCAGGTTTGCTCTATTAATGTTTGAGCATAACTTCCCCTTAGTCAAAAGTATTAGCCTTATTATACATGAGACTTTCAAGCCTTTTTAAGTAGCTTGACTTAGCTACTATCAATAAAACTTTTCTAGGGCAGAAGTTTCAACCACTCTTTTTTCTGATACAACCGTAACACGACTTAACTACTCTGGCAACGAACAATTCAATGACAATTGAACGAATAAACCCCCCCAAATCACTTCTTTTGTAAAGAATCTGTAAAGGGTTTGTGAATCAATCAGCCAGTCACGATGTACAAAGGTTATTATGGAATTTTTGTCAAATACACTGGTTCTTTCACGAATGCAGTTTGCTTTAACGGCTATCTTCCATATGCTTTAGCCTATCCTGACAACCGGAATGGGAGTTTATCTGGTTATTGTCGAAGGACTTTGGCTAAAAACCCGCAATCGTCAATATTACTATCATGCCCGTTTTTGGGCAAAACTTTACATTCTCAATTTTGGTATTGGAGTCGCCAGTGGAATTCCGATGGAGTTTCAATTCAGCACCAATTGGGCGCCGCTTTCTGAAGCCGTTGGCAACTTTTTTGGGAGTATTATCGGTTTTGAAGCGTCTGGGGCGTTTATGTTAGAAGCCGCTTTTTTAGGGATTATGGTGTTTGGTTGGCAACGAGTTAACCCCTACATTCATTATATGGCAACGATTCTTGTGGCATTTGGGGCGAATTTATCCAGTTTTTGGATATTAGTTCTGTTCAAATTGCTACAGTTTATCAACTCTAATCCCCTCACAATATTGACAGGCTGTAAAATTTTCAGTGGATGCCTGACAACTATCCCCTAGTCTAGTTTGATAAAAATAAATTCAGTCAAAAAGTAATAACACCTCTGAGGTTCGTGTTGATCATTCACGTTCAATCTCAGCAGAACAACAATCTAAAATCTTGCTTAAGAGAGTTGGTATTAAAGGCAGTGTTTTGCCCATTTTAACTTTAACTTTACCGGAAATCGTACTGAAATCGGCTCTAAATCTAAACTCAGAAATTCTTGAGGGAAAATCAAACCCATTCAGGTTTGACCTGTTGTCTTTTGACACTTGAAGAGAGCTGCCATAAAGTATTACGCACAGTTCATTTTTGACCGGACTTGCAATCCCAAGATAATTATTAAATCTTGTGGATCAAGTTGTCAATAAATATTGCTGCCAATTAACCTTGACCAGGAAGAAAGCGATGAAAGTCAATAGCAAAATAATGACACTGATTTCTCTCGTCAGTGCTTCATTAAGTTTAACATCCAACTCTGTGCAGGCTGCAACCGTCTCTTTCAGCGATCCAGTTCCAGAAGAAGGCTTAAGTTATGAATGGACAGTCCAACTCGATAGTGACGACACTGCTGAGTTTAGCTACTATGTTGGTGCAAAAAGTTGGAATGAACCTGCAAATCCAGTCGGATTGAAGGGTTGGACTCATACCTCGAATTGGGTAGCCTTAGAACTACTAGAACCGACACAACTCAACATCCAAATTGATCGACAACCCGGAGTTCCCACCGCAACAGACATTGCAGGCGATCAACTCTATCCTGCCTTTTCATTGTATAAAGGATGGCAAAACAACGGCGAAGAAGATCATCAATACAACACAGTAGGTAATACCGACTGGATAGATGAAATTTCCTATCTAGCCCATGCAGCCAATGAAAACCTCGCTATATCAGTTTTTGAGTCTTTGACTTTACCTGCCGGACTGTACAGCCTCTCAATTGGAGGTAATCCCCCTGAAGATCCTAGCATTGTTGGATTCCACGGCTATAGCGCGACCCTAACGACGGCGCCCGTACCAGAACCGGCAACGAGTGGCCTGCTGTTTATGGCGATAGGAATTCTGGGGATTGCGACTCGTCGTCAATCAGAGGTTCAAAAATGAAATTAACTCTCTTAAATTTAGGCAAAATAGCGGCATTAACAGCTATTTTCTGCCTTGATATTGGTTCTGATGCCAATGCTGCTTACTTTCAGACCAACCTAGTTTCCAACAACCCCGCTTACAACCCCCAATTTCTTGATCCATATTTGCAAGGTTCACGTAGTATTGCCATTCGTACTGCGGGGTTTGGCGGACACTTTTGGATTAACAATATCGATACCGGAACTGTCACCGAATATGTTGGGGATGTGGGCGATATTCCCTTATTTCAAGATGGTTTAACAGTAGTCACCATTCCCGCCTCACCGAATAATCCTTCCGGAATGTCGAGTCCCACTGGGCAGGTGTTTATTAATTCTCAGGACTTTGTGATTACCCTAGATCATCCGAATGGTGCAGTCACCGCTCCCAGTAAATTTTTATTTGCCTCACTGGATGGGACGATCTCGGCTTGGACGGATCGCAAACGGCCTGATGGTACAAATGACTGGCCGATTGTCTCAACGATTGTTGTTGATCGTTTTCAAGAGTCGATTTACTACGGTGTAACCGTTAGTGATTTGGCCTCGGACAATCGGATTTATGCCGTTGATTTTGGGGAAACTCCAGGCATTGAAGTTTTTGATCGGGTTTTCAATGAGATTACCTCAAATGTGGTCTTTGCTAATCCTTTTGAGTCGGAAGGTTACGCAGCTTACAACATCCAAACCTTTGACGGATCGTTGTATGTGACCTATGCTCAACAATCAACCGAGTCATTAGGTTCCGAAACAATCGGAGCCGGATTGGGTCGTATTGCTCAATTTGACTTTAACGGGAACTTAATTAACACTTGGGATGATGGGGGATTGCTGAATGTTCCGGCGGGTTTAGCCATCGCCCCTTCGGATTTTGGTGAATTTAGTAATAGCTTATTAGTTGCTAACTTTGGTGATGGCACGATTGTGGGTTTTGATCCGAACACTCGCCAGCCTTTAGGTTATCTTGAAGATTCTCAAGGTAATCCCATTGTGATTCCTGGTTTGTGGGGATTAACTTTTGGGAATGGGGCGAGTCTGGGTGAGGCGAATCATCTCTATTTTGCCGCCGGCCCGGAAGATGGCAGCAATGACGGACTTTTTGGGAAACTTCAGTCGGTTCCCGAACCGGGTTCTGTGTTGGCGCTGTTTGTCGTTTCTGGTGTTGGGGTAGTTTCCAGTCGCCGTACTCAGGTTAAGCAGCACAAAACCTGAAGAGAAACTAAAGTTAATCAAGAAAGCAAGTCATCACGTTCACAGCAAGAAATTAACAATTCAAGGCTTGTTTTTGACCACTCTTGCTATCTAGGTCACTAGAGTTCACAAACAGGGTAGGTTGTGCCTACCCTACAATTGTTATTCGGTCACGATGTACAAAGGTCATTATGGAATTTTTGTCGAATACACTGGTTCTTTCACGAATGCAGTTTGCATTAACTGCGATTTTCCATATGCTGTGGCCTATCTTGACAACCGGAATGGGAGTTTACCTGGTTATCGTCGAAGGACTTTGGCTGAAAACCCGCAATCCTCAATATTATTATCATGCCCGTTTTTGGGCAAAACTCTACATTCTCAATTTTGGTATTGGTGTCGCCACCGGAATTCCGATGGAGTTTCAATTTGGGACTAACTGGGCGCCCCTTTCTGAAGCCATTGGCAACTTTTTTGGGAGTATTATCGGCTTTGAAGCGTCAATGGCGTTTATGTTAGAAGCCGCTTTTTTAGGGATTATGGTGTTTGGTTGGCAACGAGTTAATCCCTACATTCACTATATGGCAACCATTCTTGTGGCGTTTGGGGCGAATTTATCCAGTTTTTGGATTTTAGTGGCGAATTCTTGGTTACAAACTCCAGCCGGAGGAGAATTTGTTGACGGGAAATTTATTGTCCAAGACTATTTTCAAGCCATTTTTAATCCCTTCATGCCCAATAGTGTGATGCACATGGTATTAGCAACTTGGGAAACGACTCTGTTTTTTATCGGGGGAATTAGTGCTTGGTATATTCTGCAAAAACGCCATGAAGCTTTCTTCGCTACTTCCCTCAAAATTGTCTTAGCCGCAGCCATTATTATTGCCCCTTTACAACTCTATATCGGACACCTTAGCGGTGAACAGGTTTATCATTATCAACCGACAAAATTAGCGGCAATGGAAGCCCAATGGGAAACCATTCCCGCAGGGGTTTCAGCAGACTGGAGTATGGTTGCTATTCCCAATGAAAAGACGCAACAAAATGACTGGGAAATCAAAGTACCCAATGCTTTAGGCTACATTCTTGAATTCAAAAAAGAACTCTCTGAACCCGTGCAAGGCTTGAAAGAATGGCCGCCAGAAAATCGCCCCCATTTGTTGGGACTAATTTATTACAGTTTCCGCATAATGATTGCCATTGGGTTCTACTTTGCGGGCTTAATGTTTGTCAGTTTAATTCAATGGCTACGGGGTCAATTTTCAGCCGAAAAGATTACTCAACAATCTTGGTTAATGTGGGGCTGGATTTTAGCGGCACCGTTGGGATATGTTGCGGTAGAATGTGGTTGGACGGTGCGTTGTGTTGGGCGTCAACCTTGGACGGTTTATAACTATATTCGCACAGAAGATGCGGTTTCTAATTTACCGCCCGGAGATGTTTTAACAACATTAACTCTCTTTGCCAGTGTCTACGCGGTTCTATTATTTGCGGCGTTTTATTTTGGCAGTCGAATTATTAGAAAAGGGCCTGATTTTAACCTGCCACTTCCGGGAATGGAAGAACAACCGCCATTAAATACTGAACCCGGAGAATTTATCCCCGATGAACGTCCTGTAGAAGCCCAACAATAAAGGAGAGTGGATGAACACTTTAACCTATTTTTTGCCTCAAGTTTGGTTCGGAATATTAGCCCTGTTTCTCTTGCTTTATGTGATGTTAGATGGGTTTGATTTAGGGGTCGGAATTTTATCTTTGACCTCATCAACAGAAGAACGTCGCGGGATTTTAATGACCAGTTTAAGCAATATTTGGGACGCGAATGAAACTTGGTTAGTGTTGATGGGTGGGGCATTATTTGGGGCGTTTCCGTTGGCTTATGCGACCATTTTGAGTGCGTTGTATATCCCGATTTTTATCATGATTTTTGGGTTTATTTTTCGGGGGGTGGCGTTTGAGTTTCGGGAACAAGCCCGCAACAAGTTTATCTGGAATGTGTCTTTTGGAGTGGGAAGTTTTCTCGCCGCTTTGGGTCAAGGATTTGCCCTGGGAGGGGTGTTAAAAGGGATTAAGGTTGATGCGGCAGGTCATTTTATTGGCGGTCATTTGGATTGGTTAACCTGGCAAACAATGTTAGTGGCATTAACCTTAATTCAAGGGTATGTTTTGATTGGTTCGACCTATCTGATTTGGAAGACAGAAGGAGAACTGCAAAAAACCCATTATGCAACCGCTAAATTGGCAGCCGTGACGACTTTAATTGGGGCGGTGATTATTACCATTGGCACTCCGATTTTCTCCATTTTTGCCCGAGAACGCTTGTTTTCAAAGCCGATGGTTTATATTTTTGCGGTAATTCCGGTGTTGGCAATTGTGTTAATTTGGCAGTTAATTCTCAGCCTGAATAAAGCAGAAGAAAGAACACCGTTTATTTGGACTATTTTGCTGTTTGTTCTCACGTTTTTTGGATTGGGTTTGGTGGTATTTCCTTATATTATCCCGACTCAAATCACCATTTATGAAGCGGCGGCTGACCCCAGTTCCCTGGTGTTTATGTTGATTTTTATCGGGGCGTTAATTCCGGTGATGTTGTTTTACAATGTTTACCAGTATTTTGTGTTTCGAGGAAAAGTCACAAACGCCCATTACGGAGAGTAGAATAGCAGGATAGGGAGGGAAGAGAAAAGTTTAAAAACCACCAAGACACAGAGACACCAAGAGCGAATCTTCCTGTCTTTGTGTCTGGTGTGGTTCGTTCCCCCTTCTAATAGAAACGCTATAGAGTAGTAGGATGGGTAATGTTCATCCGACTGTTTCGGAGATTGTTGAAGAAAAACTTAAGAATAAGGGAGGTTTATTTTTTTTAGTAAAAGAAAATAAATTTGCGCTATAATGACGGAGACGATTATCTCTATCAACTGAGGAGAAGTCGTTGGGAATAAACCTACACTGAAAGGGCAATAGATTCTGTTCAAATTGCTACAGTTTATCAACTCTAATCCCATCACAATATTGACAGGCTGTCAATTTTTCAGAATGTTAACCTTGATACTGTCAAAAGTCCAGATTTTCCTTAAAAATTTGTAATAGAAATGTTCAACGTTAAGTTATGTCTCGATACATTATTGCAAGCTTTTACTTGTGAGGTGTGACCGAGGTTTAGTAGGTATGCCGAGGAGAATACCATGTTCGAGTCTCTACTTCCCCCATTAAATGATCACAATTTACCCTATCCCGACACGATGCACCCCATCGTTGTGCATTTTGTGATTGCGATGGTTTTGTTTGCTGTATTGTGCGATGTGATTGGCTCTTTCACACGTAATACCCGTCTGTACGAGGTGAGTTGGTGGAATCTGTTTTTCGCTACAATTTCCATCTTTATTGCCATCATCTTTGGTCAGGCGGAAGCGGGACTAGCTTTACCGTACAACGCAGTTGAACAAACTCTCAATTTACATACTTTAATTGGCTGGTCATTGGCGGGAATTCTCGCAGCAATTACAGGCTGGCGGTATGTGATTCGTCTGAAAAATCCCCAAAAATTGCCGATATCTTATCTCGCAGTCGGACTGGCGCTCTGTGTTTTAGTCGGTTTCCAGGTATATCTCGGCGATGAATTGGTGTGGGTGTACGGACTCCATACGGTTCCCGTCGTTGAAGCAATTAGGGAGGGTATTCTGTAATGGATGCTGAACTGATGAACCAAATACAATCGCTCGGTGCAAACGGCTTACCCTATGCGATTCCGATTCACCCCAATTTAGTGCATCTTACACTAGGTTTGTTCATTATTGCGATCGCCTTTGATTTTATTGGGGTGTTGTATCCCTTTGAAAAACAAGTCCTGAAATTTTTTGCTATTCCCGCAGCACGGGCTAACTTTTTTGATGTCGGTTGGTACAATATGCTGGCATCCGCGATTATTACGGTGTTTACGGTAGCAGCAGGCTTTTATGAAATCATGCTAGCCAACCCCTACACCGAGGTTAAAAGTGCTTGGGGCTTAGAAGCAATGGAAACCATGCTGTGGCATGGTGTTGTTGGGGTATTCCTCTTTGCTTTTATGGTAGGAATGACAATTTGGAGAGGATTTCAACGATTTGTATGGCGCAAAGACAGAACCCGTCAAGTGCAGTGGAGTTATCTAATGGCGGGAGTTGCCATCTTATTGGTGATGTTTGTACACGGAACATTAGGGGCGCAACTGGCGGCAGAATTTGGCATTCACAACACCGCAGACCAACTCTTACGAATGGGTGAAAATCCGAATATTGTGTTGCGATAAATTCGGGAAAAAGGCAAGAGGCAAGAGGCAAAAGGCAAAAGAAATAAAATGATTGCCTCTTGTAGGCGTAGCCAGCGCTCGGTGCGCTTACTTCTTTCATTCTGAACTCCTGAACTCCTAAAAAAGAGGTTATTTCTATGTCTAGTGAATTAACAGGAGGGTCAAGCCCTCAAAAACAATACCGCAAGTGGATAATATTAACGGCTATTGCGATTGTTATAGCTATCGTTAGTCTTGGAATTGGCAAACTTTCCTATTCTTGGCTTCCTCCCCAAGCGGCAGCAGAAGCCGTTTTGGTTGATGATTTATTTAGCTTCTTAGTTACGCTGGGTGCCTTTATCTTTTTAGGCGTAACAGGAACCATTACCTATTCGGTTATTTTCCATCGGGCGGCTAAATACGACATGAGTGACGGTCCTCATATTGAAGGAAATGTCACCTTAGAAATCATCTGGACAGCCATTCCGATTTTATTAGTCTTTTGGATTGCGGGATACAGTTACCAAGTCTATCAAAAAATGGCAATCAAAGGGCCGATGGAAATCGTGCATCTGCATATGCCAATGGGAATGGAAGCCGCTTATGCAGAACCAATTGCCTCAATGGGAGAACCCACAGAAGATATCGAAGTGATTGGGAAACAATGGGCTTGGGTGTTTCGTTATCCTGAAACGAATGTTACCAGTACCTCACTCCATTTACCCACCAACAAACGAGTTCGATTGGCATTAAAATCAGAGGATGTACTACACGGCTTTTACATTCCGGCATTTCGCCTCAAACAAGATTTAATTCCCAACCAAACCATTGACTTTGAATTTACTCCGATTCGGGAAGGAACCTATCAACTGACTGACTCTCAATTTAGCGGCACTTATTTCGCCACGATGACAGCAGATGTAGTTGTAGAATCTCCCGAAAACTATCAACAATGGTTGGCAAATGCAGCAACTCAAACCCCCACGCCAGCACCCAACCAAGCGGCAACTGAATACGCCGAAGAACAAAAGGAAACCTTTAAAGTTGGCTGGCCTACTGTTAAACCGACTGAACCCCCTCTCGTTAATTATCACAGTTAGAGGCAACAGGAAATAGTCAGTCCGGGAATAAATTCCCCGCCTTAAAACCCAAGTCCTCTTTAAGAGGACTTCACCTATCAGACAGAGATTTTAATCTCTAGCCGACTGACAACTATTAGACTAGGAAATTTCATCAATGAGTAGCACTCCCCTAGAAAGTAAACCTGCTGCGAGTCATTCGCACGCGGAAACAGTAACAACGTGGAAAACGTACTTTAGCTTTAGTACAGACCATAAGGTAATTGGCATTCAATACCTGGTCACATCCTTTTTCTTTTTTCTGATTGGTGGCATCTTAGCCATGATTATTCGGGGTGAATTAATGACCCCAGAATCCGATTTAATTGAACGCAGTTTTTATAACGGAATGTTCACAATGCACGGCACCATCATGCTGTTTTTGTGGACGTTTCCCGCTTTAGCAGGAATGGCAAACTATCTCGTGCCGTTGATGATTGGGGCGCGAGATATGGCGTTTCCTCGCTTGAATGCGGCGGCGTTTTGGATGATTCCCGTTGTCGGTATTTTAACGATGGCGAGTTTCTTTCTGCCTTCGGGTTCGGCACAGGCGGGTTGGTGGTCTTATCCTCCAGTCAGTACCCAAGTTCCGTTAGGATTTTGGATAAATGGTCAATCGGTGTGGATTATTGCCGTTGCCATTTCCGGGGTTTCCTCCATTATGGGGGCGGTGAATATTGTCACAACCATTGTGAAAATGCGGGCGCCGGGAATGACCTATTTTCGGATGCCTGCCTATGTTTGGACGGTATGGGCGGCACAAATTATTCAACTGTTTGGACTGCCTGCCTTAACCGCAGGGGCGGTAATGTTGTTGTTTGATGTGACAGTAGGTACCAGCTTTTTTGACCCGGCAGATGGGGGAAATCCGATTATCTTCCAACATCTGTTTTGGTTCTATTCTCACCCGGCGGTTTATGTGATTATTCTGCCTGTTTTTGGTATCTTTTCGGAAGTTTTCCCCGTTTATTCTCGTAAGCCCTTATTTGGTTATAAAGTCGTTGCTGTTTCTTCAATGATTATTGCCGGAGTTAGCGGTTTAGTCTGGGTGCATCATATGTATGCCAGTGGAACTCCCGGCTGGATGCGGTTGATTTTCATGTTATCAACCATGTGTGTTTCCGTGCCAACGGGAATTAAAGTGTTTGCTTGGGTGGCGACAATTTGGGGCGGTAAACTGCGTTTAAATACCCCCATGTTGTTTGCGTTGGGTGCGTTAGTCATGTTTGTGTTTGCCGGAATTACGGGCATTATGTTGTCGTCGGTTCCGGTTGATATTCACGTTAACAATACTTACTTCGTTGTCGGTCATTTCCATTACGTTCTGTTTGGTACCGTAACGATGGGGCTGTACGCTGGCATCTATCACTGGTTCCCGAAAATGACCGGGCGGATGTATTACGAAGGGTTGGGTCAGTTGCATTTTTGGTTAACCTTTATTGGCACAAACCTCAACTTTTTACCCATGCACCCGTTAGGCTTAAATGGAATGCTGCGTCGCGTTTCTTCCTACGACCCTGAATATACCTTCTGGAATGTGATAGCCAGTTTAGGGGCATTTTTGCTGGGAATGTCAACGTTACCGTTTATTCTGAATATGGTCAGTTCATGGACTCAAGGTAAATTCGCTCCGGCGAACCCTTGGCGGGCAATTGGGTTGGAATGGTTAGTCCCTTCTCCGCCCCCGGTTGAAAATTTTGAGTCTCTTCCCATTGTTATCAGTGAACCCTACGGTTATGGAAAGTCTGAACCGTTAACCGCCAATGACCCCAACGTGAAATTACCTGCACCTGCACCCGTTATCAGTGAACAGTAAACAGTGACCAGTGACCAGTTTTTACAGTGAAAAGTGAACAGGTGATAGCTGATAACTTATGACTGAAAACACTGGTTACTTTATAACTGATAACTGTAAATCTGTCTCTACAGAAAATGGGTAATTAATAGATTACTACGAGGAAGAAAGATGACGACGAACAGTTCTTTGACTTCTGAACAAATCGAAGAATATTTACACGAAGCCGTTAGCGAACACGTTCACGACGAAGAAGCCAATAGTATGTTTGGTTTTGTCGTGTTCCTGCTGTCGGAAAGTATTATTTTCTTGAGTTTCTTTGCAGCTTATACCGCTTACAAAACAACAACAGTTAACTGGCTACCTCCGGGAATAGAAGGGTTAGAAGTTCGAGAACCTGCAATTAATACGGTGGTTCTGGTTTCTAGTAGTTTTGTGATTTATTTTGCTGAACTCGCCCTCAAACGTCATAATTTAACCGTCTTTCGGCTGTTTCTCGCGGCAACAATGGCGATGGGAAGTTACTTCTTAGCCGGACAAGCGATTGAATGGATGGGGCTAGAATTTGGCTTTACCAGTGGCGTTTATGGCGGAATGTTTTACCTATTAACAGGTTTTCACGGCTTACACGTTTTAACGGGTGTTTTGTTACAAGGGATTATGTTAGGACGGTCTTTCATTCCCGGTAACTACGATAAAGGTCATTTTGGCTTTGAAGCCACTTCGTTATTTTGGCACTTTGTTGATGTGATTTGGATTGTTTTGTTTATCCTTATTTACATCTGGCAATAATTAGGGGACAGTGAACAGTAACCAGTGACCAGTGACCAGTGAAGATTGATAACTGATAACTCAAATAACTGTAAAGTTTTCACGGAAATTCCTGCTCACTGATAACTACATAACTGATAACTGTTCACTGAAAACACTGATAACTACATAACTGATAACTGTTTACTGTAATTACTGCTATGATTATCGACGACCAACACTACGACATTATTATCATCGGTACGGGTGCAGGTGGTGGTACAATCGCCCAAAAACTTGCACCAACCGGAAAGAAAATTCTGATTCTTGAACGGGGCGATTTTATGCCTTTAGAGGAGCAGAATCGGGCTGAGGTTGATCTTTTCAAAAAAGAGCGTTATCGTGCGCCTGAGCGTTGGTACGACCCGCAGGGTGAATCTTTTTCTCCCCTGATTAACTACGCAGTTGGGGGCAATACGAAGATTTATGGGGCGGCTTTGCTGCGAATGCGGGAACGGGATTTTGAGGAAGTTAAACACGAAGAAGGGATTTCTCCTGCATGGCCTGTAAAATATAGCGACTTTGAACCCTACTACGCCGAAGCGGAAAAACTCTATCAGGTTCATGGTCAAGTTACAGATGACCCCACAGAACCGCCTCGCAGTGCAGATTATCCTTATCCGCCCATTAGTCACGAACCTTGTATTCAGAAAATCGTTGATGGAATTGCTGCAAAAGGTTTGCATCCCACTTCTTTACCGATGGGATGGACGCTTCAACAAGATGACCCCACGAGTGATTCTCAGGTTTATGGGATTGATTTAGCCCTTAAATATCCGAATGTAACGCTGAAAACTTCTGCGAAGGTGGTTTGCTTACTGACTAATTCTTCGGGTACAGAAGTTAAAGCGGTAGAAGTGGAAATTAACGGACAATCCTGTTTGATTTTTGCTGATATCGTTGTCTTAGCTTGTGGCGCGATTAATTCAGCCGTATTATTGTTACGGTCAGCTAATGAAAAACACCCCACAGGACTGGCTAATCGTTCTGACCAAGTGGGACGTAATCTGATGAAACACCAGATGACTGCAATTGTTCAACTGGATATCGCTGCTAATTCCGGTAAGTTTCCTCGGTCTGTTGCGGTGAATGATTTCTACTGGGGAGATAAAGATTATCCCTATCCAATGGGTCAGATTTACAATACAGGTGGATTGTTGCAAGATGTGATTTTTGCTGAATCTCCCCCGATTTTATCAGTGTTGGCGACGGCAATGCCCCAATTTGGACTGAAACAGTTAGCGATGCGTTTAATTGGTTGGTGGGCGCAAACGGAAACGTTACCGGATGCCAATAACAGAGTTCGTTTGTCGGATAATAAGATTTATCTCGATTACACGTTCAATAATACCGAAGCCCATGACCGTTTGGTTTACAAGTGGTTGGATGTGTTGAAATCCATTGATAAACAACGGGCGACGGTTTATCCTCGTGGTGAGGTTCCGGTTCAAGTTGTAGCCAATCAGTGCGGAACTTGTCGGTTTGGTGAAGACCCGAATACTTCGGTTTTAGACTTGAATTGTCGGACTCACGATGTTGAGAATTTGTATGTGGTTGATGGCAGTTTCTTCCCCTCAAGTTCGGGTGTGATGCCTGCTTTAACGATTATTGCCAATGCGTTACGAGTCGGTGATCATCTCATCAGTCAAATTAGTTAAGGCTGAATTCATCACTTGAATATTAAGATTACCAGTAGGGTAAGCACTGCCTACCCTATTTTCATCTAGTCTAAAGAATTGCCAATGGTGACTGTCTTGGGCGGGTTTATATCAGTAACTTGTGGGAAGACCGACGAGTTGAAGGTGGAGGCGCGCCCCTACAACTGGTGACTGTTGAGGTTGGGGTTCAACTTGACTTTTTTCGCTTTATGGTGTAAGTGAAGCACCTGTCGCCAACATTTCATTTATGGCGCAGGCTTCCTGCTTCATTGACAATTGCCTCTACCAAACACAGTGTCCGGCTTTGGACTTACGCTGTCTTCACAGGCTAGAACGCCACTTCC